>NZ_JBHJTL010000065.1:0-46913 GCF_042264065.1 Streptomyces sp. NPDC056222
CAGTTTTCGGAGAGCCGGGCCCTTCGGCGTGTACGACCGCGGACTAGTCGAGGTAGTCGCGCAGGACCTGCGAACGGGACGGGTGGCGCAGCTTCGACATCGTCTTCGACTCGATCTGGCGGATCCGCTCACGCGTGACGCCGTAGACCTTGCCGATCTCGTCCAGCGTCTTCGGCTGGCCGTCGGTGAGACCGAAGCGCATGGAGACCACGCCGGCCTCACGCTCGGAGAGCGTGTCGAGGACGGAGTGCAGCTGCTCCTGGAGGAGCGTGAAGCTGACCGCGTCGGCCGGGACGACCGCCTCGGAGTCCTCGATGAGGTCACCGAACTCGCTGTCTCCGTCCTCACCCAGCGGGGTGTGGAGGGAGATCGGCTCGCGGCCGTACTTCTGGACCTCGATGACCTTCTCCGGGGTCATGTCGAGCTCCTTGGCCAGCTCCTCCGGGGTGGGCTCACGGCCCAGGTCCTGGAGCATCTGGCGCTGGACGCGCGCGAGCTTGTTGATGACCTCGACCATGTGCACCGGGATACGGATGGTGCGGGCCTGGTCGGCCATGGCGCGGGTGATCGCCTGACGGATCCACCAGGTGGCGTACGTGGAGAACTTGTAGCCCTTGGTGTAGTCGAACTTCTCGACGGCGCGGATCAGACCCAGGTTGCCCTCCTGGATCAGGTCCAGGAAGAGCATTCCGCGGCCGGTGTAGCGCTTGGCCAGCGAGACCACCAGTCGGAGGTTGGCCTCCAGGAGGTGGTTCTTGGCGCGGCGGCCGTCCTCGGCGATGATCTCCAGCTCGCGCTTGAGCTTGGGCGCCAGCTTGTCGGAGTTGGCCAGCTTGTCCTCGGCGAACAGACCGGCCTCGATGCGCTTGGCGAGCTCGACCTCCTGCTCGGCGTTGAGCAGCGGGACCTTGCCGATCTGCTTCAGGTAGTCCTTGACCGGGTCGGCGGTGGCACCGGCGACCGCGACCTGCTGCGCCGGAGCGTCGTCCTCGTCCTCGTCGGACAGCACGAAGCCCTTGTTCTCGCCCTCGGCCTCTTCGTCCTCGCCCTTGCCGGGCGCGACGTCGTCGAGCAGCTCCTCGCCCTCGACGGCCTCGTCGGCGTCCTTCTTGGCGGCGGTCTTCTTGGCCGTCGTCTTCTTGGCGGTGGCCTTCTTCGCCACCGTCTTCTTGGCCACGGTCTTCTTCGCGGCCGCCTTCTTGGCCGGCGCTCCGGCCTCGTCGGCCGGGTCCGCGCTCTCTGCCGCCGAGGCCGCCGTGGCGGCCGAGACGGTCTTCGTCACGGTCGTCTTGGCGGTGACGGTCTTGGTGGCGGTGCGCTTGGCCGGGCTCTTCGCTGCGACGCTCTTGCGGGCGCGCTTCGGCGACTCCGCTGCACTGACCATCAGCGTCACACCCTCTTCCTCGAGGATCTGGTTGAGGCTGCGCAGAACATTCTTCCACTGGGTTGGCGGAATCTGGTCAGCCTCGAAGGCCCGACGCACGTCATCGCCGGCGATCTGCCCATCAGCCTTTCCCCGCTCGATGAGCGCCATCACAGACTCGGACTCGGCGATCTCCGGCGGGAGCGTACGGGATGTGCTGGCCGACACGAACAACCTCTCGGAACGATGGAAAACGGCTTCCGGCCCCGCCCGGGATCGGGCCGGAGCCGACGACCATCGGCTGGGAATGTGCCGACGGCGCGGGCTGGACCGGGGAACTGCACAGCGCCTCAAGCGGCTGCTGTATTCCTTCCTCGGCTGTCACCTCTTAAGTCATCGCACGGCTTCGAGGAGTGTTACGCCCAATCCGCGTGGCCCCAGTCACACCTCATTTGCGACGAAGCGGCCAGAACGGGTGTTCGTCGCACATTCGGACCCCCCGAGCCGCCGCGGAACCCTGGGGATGCGCCACGATCCCCGGGTTCCGCATGGCTCCGGCGGCACGCGATGCGTACGGCTCCGCGCCCCTGGCCGTGGCCCGCGGGTCAGTGCTCACGCGGAGCGGGCACGACGCGCTCCACCTCCGGGTGAACGGTCAGCAGCTGACGCATGGCCGTCTCGGCGCCCTGCGCGTCCCCGGTCGCGAGGCAGTCGACGATGCGCGCGTGGTGCGCCAGGCAGTGCTCACCGGGGCGGTCACAGCCGGTGACCGGACCGCCGGAGACCTGGAGCGCGGCGGCGACGATGCCGGAGAGGTGCTCCAGCATCCGGTTCCCGGCGAGCTGGATCAACAGGGAGTGGAACTCGACGTCGGCCCGGGAGAAGGTGATGCCATCACCCTGGGCGTAGGCGTGACCCATGATCTCGACCATGTCGGCCAGCCGCTGCTGGACGTCCTCGCGGCCGTGCCCGGCGGCGAGCCTGGCGGCCAGGGGTTCGATCGTCCAGCGCAGCTCGTTCAGCTCGCGGCGCTGGTCGTCGCGCTGAGGGCCGAAGGCGCGCCACTCGATGATGTCGGGGTCCAGCAGGTTCCAGTCGCTGACGGGCCTGACCCGGGTGCCGACGTTGGGGCGGGCGCTGACCAGGCCCTTCGCCTCCAGGACGCGCAGCGACTCACGCACGACGGTGCGGGAGACCTCGAAGCGCTGACCGATCTCCTCCGGAACGAGCGGGCGGTCGGCACCGAGGTCGCCGGAGACGATCATCTGTCCGAGCTGCTGGACGAGCTGGCCGTGGAGGCCTCGGCCGCGACTGCCGGCCGTGCGACGACCGACCCGGCCGAGGTCCGTCTCCACTCCTTCCCAGGAGGGCGGACCCACACGGTCGGCGACGGACGCCTCCGCGTACGGGTAGCGGTCGTGATCGCCCGGGGCGCCGAGGCCGGAGTCGACGGGGCGGGCGGCGGTCATCATGGTGTGCGCAAGGGTACTCACGCATCCTTTGTCGGCGTGCCCCCCGTGACCCTTGAGGTCTTTGGTGAAAAGCACACGAAAGGGTGATCGGCACCCCCTACACAATTGACGATTAATCGGACATAAGCGGCGATTTTTAAGGGAGTTGCCGCGGAAGCGGAAGCTTTCGATCCGGAAGTGATCACCAACGCGCCTTGCGACGAAGGCCGGTGAACAGATAGGCGCAGAGCAGGGCGGTCAACACCAGCGCCAGCGCCACCCCCACGGGCTGGGCGACCACCCGCAACACCCCCGTCAGCCAGCGGTCGGCCGCGGCCGGCCACTCCATGCTGACGAAACCCCGCAGCCGTGCGGGGAGACCGGAGATCGCACGGGCCGGGTGCCCTGAGGTCGCCATCTGCAGCAGGGGCGCGAGGGCCACCGGCACCGCGAGGACCGCCGCCACTCCCGCCGCGGCGACCCGGAAGACCCCGGCTCCGAGCACCCCGGCCCAGGCGCAGCCGACGGTCAGACCGAGCCAACTCGCACACAACGTCGGCCAGTTTTTCGGCACGGGAATCAACTCGCCGCCGTAGACGAGGCGAAGGGTCATCAGGTCGGCGGCCACGACGAGCACGGCCAGGACAAGGGCGACGGCGGCCGCGACAACGAGCTTGGCGAGCAGCAGTCCGAGACGGCGCGGAACCGCGCCGCGGCCGGTGGTGAGCGCCGGGTATCTGTACTCGTCCGCGAACGAGAAGGCGCCGAGCAGCCCGGCTCCGATGGCAGCTGGCGGCAGCGGGGAGAGGGTGGGCCAGCCGGCGAGGAGGGTGGGCACGGGCGTCCGGCCGTTGCGCGCGAGCACCACCGAGACCACGACCGAGGCGACCAGGACCGCGGCCACGACGAGCGGGGTGGCCGGAACGCCGAGCAGTCTGCGGATCTCGTACCGGAGCGGGCGGAGCGGCGAACGGGTCGGCCGGCGCACCGCCTCCGGCTCGGGCTCGCGCACGACAGCGGCGGCGCCTTCGGATTCGGAGGTGTGGCTGCCCGCGGGAGTGGCCCCTGAGGGTTCGGGCACGTCACGCGGGCCTGTGTCGCCCACCTCGTCGGAGAGTTGGTGGATGAGCACACCGTGCCGGTAGGCGGCCTCGCCGATCGTGGCGCAGTCGCTGCCGTAGACGGAGAGCCGATTGCCCTTCTCGGTGACGACCTCGACGGTGCGGCGCGCGGCGCGCGCCTCCTGCGTGACGACCGAGGCGAGCCGTGCGGCGTGGGGGGTGCGAACGGCCACCCGCGGCCTCAGCCGGGTTCGGGCGAAGTCGGCCGCCTCCTGCTCCGCGACGAGGCGACCGTCGGCGACGGTGACGACCCGGTCGGCGTTGCGGGCCGCGTCCTTCGGGTCGTCGGTGGTGTACAGGACGGTGCCGCCCTCCACGGCGTGGGCACGCAGGAGTTCGTGCAGCCAGGCCTTGTCCCGTGCGGAGAGACCGGCGCCGGGCTCGTCGAGCAGAAGCGCGTGCGGATCGGCCAACAGAGCCGAGGCGAGGCCGAGTCGGCGGTCCATCGCGCGCGGCAGGGTGCCGATGCGCTGGTCGGGGAGGCCGGTGAGCCCCACGGCCCTGAGCATCTCGTCGGCCCTGGACACGGGAACGCCGGTCGCCGCGCACAGCATCCGCAACTGGCTCCGCATGGTGCGCGAGGGGTGTCCGGGGACGTCCCCCAGCAGCACACCGACCTCACCGGCGGGGTGCGCGATGCGATGGAGAGGGCGGCCGCGGAAGTACGTGACGCCACGGCCGGGCTCGAGTTCGAGCATCAGCCGCAAGGTGGTGGTCTTGCCGGATCCGGCGGGGCCGAGAAGGGCGGTGACCTGCCCCGGCCGGGCATCGAAGGTGAGATCGTCCACGGTGGGCGGGCGGTCGCGGCGGGGGCTGCTGGTGAGTCCGATGGCCTGGAGCATCGCTTCTCTCGCGGTAGGTGACACCGCTCCGCGGCAGGGCGGCTGTCGAAGCAAGATAACGCGACATTTCGGACTTTTGGCGCAGGGTTGGAGCCTCGGGTCGCCCTGAAGCGCGCCGTCAGACCTCGGGACGCAGCATGGGCGGGTTGAGCAACGTCGCCCCACCCGCACGGAAGAGCTGCGCGGGACGGCCGCCCTGGCGCGTGGTGGTGCCACCCGCGGGAACCAGGAAACCGGGGGTACCGGTCACCTTCCGGTGGAAGTTGCGCGGGTCGAGCGCGACACCCCACACGGCCTCGTACACCCTCCTGAGCTCGCCGACCGTGAACTCCGGCGGGCAGAAGGCGGTGGCCAGCGAGGAGTACTCGATCTTGGAACGGGCCCGCTCCACTCCGTCGGCGAGGATCTGCGCGTGATCGAACGCGAGCGGCTCCCCCTGCCCCTCCTCGCGCTCGAGGGAACCGTCCTTTCCGAGCACTTCCTCGACCGGCGCCCAGCGTGCATTGTTCGCGTCTCCACCCGCGCGCGGCGCCGGCAGGTCCGGGGCGAGCGCCAGATGGGCGACGCTGACCACGCGCATCCGGGGGTCGCGCTGCGGATCCCCATAGGTCGCCAGCTGCTCGAGGTGAGCGCCGTTGCTCGCCATCGGCGACGGGGCCCCGGGGTCGTGGACGCAGAGCCCGGTCTCCTCCACCAACTCGCGCGCCGCCGCGGCGCCGAGGTCCTCGTCGTCGCGGACGAATCCGCCCGGCAGCGCCCAGCGGCCCTTGAACGGAGCTTCTCCCCGTCTCACGATCAGGGCGCACAGCGCGTGGCCCCGCACGGTGAGCACGACCAGATCGACGGTGACGGCAAAGGGCGGGAAGGCCGACGGGTCGTAGGGAGACATGCCGCGATCATAGTCGTCTTCCTGACGATAAACACTCCCCTCCGCTACATCGAGAATCACTTCCTGTCCCTCCCGTGAGGCTTCCTTCGCGCTGCCACCCCGCATGGTCAGCCTCCCAGCTGAAGGCCGTCGGCGGCCTCCTCGACCATGCCGAGCCCGAGGCGGCTCACCCTCACCGTGAACGGCTCCCCCGCGACCCGCAGACCCGACAGGCGTACCGCGCCGAGCGGAGCCGACCGGACGGGATGCAGGGCCACGGTCCGGCCGGGCGCATCGGGCCGGATCCCGGCGAGGGTCGTCAGGAGATGGACGCCGGCGGCCGCTGCCACTGCGGCCGGACGGCAGGCCGCCGGGTGCGGCACCGGAACACCACCGGCCGTGCGCTGGGCACCGGCGTACATCTCGGGCAGGCGGTGGCCGAACGCCTCCGCCGCGTCGAGGGCGCCACGGAGCAGGGACGCGGCCTCCCTCTCGTATCCCGCCGCTACGAGCCCGGCCACGGCGACCGCCGTTTCATGGACTCGTACGGCTCCCGCCCGGTGTCCGAAGGGGTTGTGTCCGGGTTCCTTGGCACCGAGGCTGCGCAGCCCCCAACCGGAGTCCAGGGCCGGGGTGCCGAGCAACCGGGCCAGCTGTTCGGTCTCTGCCCTGTCCAGCAGGCCGGGGGCGTACCGGCCGCCGCCCAGCAGGCCGGTGTCGAGGAGGTGTGCCGCCCACCCTCCGAGCTGGGTCCATGGTCCGCCGCCCGGCGCCCGGGCGGCGGCGGGTCTGCCGCCGGACCTGTCGTCGAGCCAGAACTCCGCGCGGAATCGGGCTCGAAGGATGCTCGCCCACTCCCGCCAGGCCTCCCCGCCCGGTCGGCCGCAGGCGTCGAGGAGGTCGGCGCCGAGCACGGCCGCACGGTGGGCATGGGCCTGAGTCTCGGCCCGCCAGGGGCCGGAGGGCCCCGGGTCCGGGACGAACCCGTGCGGGTCGGCGGCGGCCCGCAGCCACTGCAGACACCGTTCCGCCGCGGGAAGCAGCTCCTCCAGGTCCTGCTCGGGCAGCCCCCAGCGTCTGGCCTCGGCCAAGGCGGCGGGGAAGGCGAGTGTGGCCTCGATTCCGGTGCAGCGGGGCGGCAGGTAGGGTCCCGCGTCCCTGAGGGGGCCGGGGATGCGCCCCTCCGCCGGGCCCGGTCCACCGATCTGGGTACGGGCCAGCGTTCGGAGCGTGGTGACGGCGAGCCGAGTACCGAGGGGCAGGGCCATACGCGCTGCCCAGAGCGCTTCGGAGGTGGCGGGTCCGCAGCGCCAGGGCACTCCGGCCGCGAGATGGACGTCCGACGGGTGGGCCGCGTCCCGCTGGAGGAGGGCCCGCAGATCGTCGACGGATGTTCGCAGGAGTTCCCCGATCCGAGGATCGTCGCCCTCGGCACGGGCCTCGGCGAGGACGCTGCCGCCGGGCCGCCCGGCCCCCGGCGCCGAGAGGGTGGCGGACCGGGGTGTCCGGTCCGCGCGCACCCTGAGTTCGATGGTGCTTGTGGCTCCGGGAGCCAACTCGACCTCCCACCGCAGGAGACCCGCAGCGGCCAGCGCGTCCATCGGCGGCGGGTCCGCGGTGACGGCCGCGTACCGGCCGTCGTCCGCCGTCCAGCGCATCCCGGTGCCGTGGACGCTGGGGAAGATTTCGGGCCCCGGCTGCCCGGACGCCACCGCGCCCAGATCCGCGAGATCCGTCCCGAGAGCGATTTCCACCGGGAGGCGCAACGGTCGCGCGACCGAGCTGCGCAGGGTGATCCGCTCGGTTCCGTCGGCACCGCGCGAGCGCTCGACGGTGATCCCGGGGTCGGGTCCGTTGTCCCCTGCCGTACGCAGAGCCCCGAGGAACACGGCCCGGTCGGCGGCGGACCGCCTGCCCTGGAGTGCGATGGGTTCGCGTCCGGCCACCCGCAGCACACAGCGGGAGAGAAGTCTTCGTCCGGACAGATAGACCCCTTCGAGGCCGTGCCCGGTGAGCTGTCCGTGGTCCGCACAGATGACGAGGGCGGGCAGGGCGACGCAGATGAGCGCGTTGTGCACCGAGGGCAGCTCGCTCGGCCGTGGGGCGCCCGGGAGGGTGAGTCCGGCGAGGGTCGCGGGGCCGGGTGCCGCTGCGGAACTGGGGGCCATGGGTGGTGTGCGGTGCTCTCTGTGCGATCCGGACTGCCGGTGTGCGGTCGGCGGGACGGGTCGTGGGGCTCCGCCACAGAGCTGAACGCCGCCACGGGCGGCCTGGTCACGGGCGTCATCGGCCGCTCCTCGTCCCCCGCTGTCCGGTGCGCCGGGCCGCGGCGTCCCGCGGAGGCTTCGGTGAGGCCTTGCCAGGGCGGGTGCCGGCGGCGGGCCTGCCCCTCCTGACCGACTGCGGACGGGCGCCCCGCGAACCCGGGCGGCGCGCCCCGGCACGGGGCTCGACGGCCGCCGTCCTCGACTCCCGTTCGTGGCGCAGGCAGCTGCGCAGCGACTCGGGATCGAGCCCTTCGTTGCAGGCCTGGTGCAGCAGGCGGGCGAAGACATATTCCGGGTCGGCGTCCAGCGCGAGGCCGAGCGCGACCCGCGCGGCGGGTTCGTCCCCGGTGGACCAGGCGACCCAGCCGACGAGCGTGAGCGGCGCCGCCGCGTACTCGTCGAACGGCGTCACGCATCGCCGGGCCAGTACTCCCCACAGCCGCAGGGCCGCCGCGCCCTCCGGACCTTCCATCCATTCGGCGGCCCGGTCCCGTGTGTCACGGTCCTGCAGCCCGAGAATCAGTGCCGCGGCCTCGTCGGGGTCGATCAGTGCGTCGTCGGCCGCGTCCCGCTCCGTGGTTCCCGTGCCGCGTACCACCCGGACGGCCTCGGACGTCCCTGCCGGCCCTTCGGCCACGGTGGCCGGCCCGCCGTACCGCCGCAGCATCTCGCGGGCGAGCGTCAGCGTCTTCTCCCTGATGTCCTCCCTGCCAGGGCCCGGCGGGTCGTCGAGGATCTTGGGGACGATCACGGACGCGGCCTCGTTCAGTGCCTTGCGCTGCCGCTCGTCGTCGGGCGACGCCCGCGGCCTCAGTCGCGCCTCCATGTCGCGCAGCGATCCCCTCACCTGGATTCCGGCGTAGGCGGCCGACGCCGCCATGACCGATGTACCGGTCAGGGCGAGGGGGGTGCCGTCGGGCGGACAGCAGCGGGTGTCCGGGCAGACGTACGAGAAGTAGAGACCGTCGGAGATGCACAGGACTTCGTAGACGGGGATGTCGAGCTCGCCGCAGGCCGTACGCAGCCGCTGGGAGAAGGGGCGCAGTCGCTCCATGACGTGGCGGCCGGTCTCGCCGGGCGCGGGGTCCTGGCAGAGGAAGACGACGATGCCGTCCGGGCGGGTGCCGCGCCGGGCGCAGCCTTCGACAAGGCACTCCGCGAGGTGCTCCGCCGTCGAGGGCCACTCGGCGGCCGAGCGCGGGATGCCGAGCCTGACCCTGCCGCCGAAGCGGCCGTGCTCGCCGTGGAGGGCGACGAGGACGACGGAGTCGGTGGGGTGGAAGCCCAGCATGAAGGGGAGAGCGTCGGCCAGTTCGGCTGGGCCACGCAGGGTGATCTGCTGCGATTCGGTCGATCCACGGGATTCGTGCGGGTTCGTGTTCATGGTCACGACGGTCTCGCGGTCGGCGTCGACTCCGAAACCCCTGTGGATAACTCCGGGCTGCCCTCGATCCCGGTTGTCCACAGGTTTCGCGGCTCGTTCGCGCAATGTCCGACCCATCGGGTTGCATGGGGGGATGACCAACGCAGACCGTCTCGCCGACCGCGCGGGCCTCCGAGCCACCGCCGATGCCGTACTCGCCCGTCTCGTCGGGGATCCGACCGGCACGGCGAGACTGCGGGAGGACCAGTGGCGGGCCATCGAGGCGCTCGTCGCGGACAAGCGAAGGGCGCTGGTGGTGCAGCGGACCGGGTGGGGCAAGTCCGCGGTGTACTTCGTGGCGACGTCCCTGCTGCGCGAGGCCGGAAGCGGCCCCACGGTGATCGTCTCCCCGCTCCTCGCTCTGATGCGCAACCAGGTCGAGGCGGCGGCCCGTGCCGGTATCCGTGCCCGCACGATCAACTCGTCGAACACGGAGGAGTGGGAGACCGTCCAGCAGGAGGTGGCCGCGGGCGAGGTCGACGTGCTGCTGGTCAGTCCCGAGCGGCTCAACAACCCCGACTTCCGCGACGAGGTCCTTCCCCGGCTCGCCGCCGCCACGGGTCTGCTCGTGGTCGACGAGGCGCACTGCATCTCGGACTGGGGCCACGACTTCCGGCCCGATTACCGCCGTCTGCGCACGATGCTGGCGGAGCTTCCGGCCGGCGTCCCCGTGCTCGCCACCACGGCGACGGCCAACGCCCGGGTGACGGCGGACGTCGCCGAGCAGCTCGGCACGGGCGCGGGGACGGACGCGCTGGTGCTGCGCGGCCCGCTCGACCGGGAGAGTCTGAGTCTCGGTGTGGTCCAACTGCCCGACGCCGCGCACCGGCTGGCCTGGCTGGCCGACCACCTCGGCGAGCTTCCCGGATCCGGGATCATCTACACGCTCACGGTCGCGGCCGCCGAGGAGGTCACCACCTATCTCCGCCAGTGCGGGCACACGGTGTCCTCGTACACGGGCCGGACGGAGAACGCGGACCGGCAGCAGGCGGAGGAGGACCTGCAGGCGAACCGGGTCAAGGCGCTGGTGGCGACATCGGCCCTGGGCATGGGGTTCGACAAGCCGGACCTCGGCTTCGTGGTGCACCTCGGTTCGCCGTCCTCCCCGATCGCGTACTACCAGCAGGTGGGCCGTGCCGGGCGTGGGGTGGAGCACGCGGAGGTGCTGCTGCTGCCGGGCAAGGAGGACGAGGCGATCTGGCAGTACTTCGCGTCGGTCGCCTTCCCGCCCGAGGAGCAGGTGCGCCGCACTCTGGACGTCCTGGCACATGCGGACCGCCCGCTCTCCCTGCCGGCTCTGGAGCCGCTGGTCGAGCTGCGGCGGACCCGGCTGGAGACGATGCTCAAGGTCCTGGACGTGGACGGCGCCGTGCATCGGGTGAAGGGCGGCTGGACGAGCACGGGACAGTCATGGGTGTACGACACCGAGCGGTACGCCTGGGTGGCACGTCAGCGGGCGGCCGAGCAGCAGGCGATGCGCGAGTACGCGGCGACGACGGGCTGTCGGATGGAGTTCCTGCGGCGCCAGTTGGACGACGAGGAAGCCGCCCCGTGCGGCCGCTGCGACAACTGCTCGGGGTCCCGGTTCGACCCGAAGGTGACCGACGCCGCGCTCGACGCCGCCAAGGGTGAGCTGGGGCGGCCGGGCGTGGAGGTGGAGCCGCGCAAGATGTGGCCGACCGGACTCACGGCGGTCGGTGTCGATCTGAAGGGCCGTATCCCGGCGGGTGAGCAGTCGTTCGGCGGGCGGGCGCTCGGGCGGCTCTCGGACATCGGTTGGGGAAACCGCCTGCGTCCGATGCTCTCGGAGCGGGCGGCCGACGGTCCTGTTCCGGACGATGTGGTGCAGGCGGTGGTCCGCGTACTCGCCGACTGGGCCAAGGGGCCCGGTGGTTGGGCGTCCGGCGCGCCGGACGCTCCCGCTCGGCCGGCCGGCGTGGTCACGATCGCCTCGCGCAGCAGGCCGAACCTTGTCGACTCGTTGGGGCGGCGCATCGCGGAGATCGGCCGGATGCCGCTGCTGGGAGCGGTCGAGTACGTGCCGGAGGCGGAGGAGCTGCGGATCTCGCGAACGAACAGCGCCCAGCGGGTGGTGGGGCTCCATCAGGCACTGACGGTGCCTCCCGCGCTGGCCGAACGGCTGGCCTCGGCCGGCGGTCCGGTGCTGTTGGTGGACGACCTGTCGGACAGCGGCTGGACCCTCGCCGTGTCGGCCCGACTGCTGCGCCGGGCGGGAGCTGACGGCGTGTTCCCGCTGGTGCTTGCCGTCCAGGGGTGAAACAGGGAGTGAACACTAGGTGGCTGGGCAGGGATATGAGTGTCATACCGGCGCATTCCAGTCAGCTGCCTCAATTGCTCGTTGCCGCCCGCGCACAGGCCCGCAAGAATTGGGACCCCGCCCCGCACAGCCTTGTACGCGGTCCGGAAGGACTGTGCTGTGGTGCGCCCTCACTCGACTCTGCCCGCCAGCGGGCGCGTATCCGAAGGGAGGACCGTGACCTTCGGATTCGCTCCGTCCGCAGCCACCTCGATCAACTCGCCGTCCGAGTCCGCCAGCCGCCTCGCCCGGATACTGGAACCGTCCGAGTGGGCCGCGGCGGGGATCCCGCTGCTCGGCAATCCTCGTGAGGTGGTGAGCGGTCTGCACACGCGCCACCGGCCGACACCCACGACCGCTGTCGTCGCCGTCCTCGACCACGAGGAACGGCTGGCCGCCAGTGCGTCGTTCACCCGCCGCGCCGTCCCCGCGGACGGCTGGGAGTTCCGCAACGCGCTCCTCGCGCATCTGCGCCGGGTCATCCCGCACGATCTGCGACGCCGGACCCCGGTGCGGACGGCCGTGCTGCTCTACTGCCGTGACGGCGACGAGCGATGGACCGAGGAGGACGGCGCCTGGATGTGGGGGCTGCGCGACGCCTGCACGCTCCACGGGCTTCGCTGCGGTGCGTACATCACGCTGACCCGCGGCGGTTGGCAGGTGCTCGGTGAGGGCCGGGGTGGCCGGCATCCGGGCTCCGACTCGCGTCCGACCGCCTTGGGAGACGTCGCCTCCGAGATCGGTGTCCTGACTCCGCGTACCGCGGGCGGCGCCACCGAGTTGCTGCGCAGGACGGCGGCACGCTGACGCGGCAACTCCCGCGCCGGTGCGCGGGGCCCTCGGGACCACGGCCCGGCCGCCCCCATGGGGCAGCCGGGTCAGGACCGCGAGACGTACTCCGCGTCAGACACCCGCGCCGAGCACGGCGTTGATGCGCTGCGGGTCACCGCAGACGACGAGCAGCGCGGTCGCGCGTCCCATCGCCAGGGGCAGGGCGTGTGCGGCGGCGTCGTCGGCTCCGCCGTTGACCGCCATGACGACCACGGGTCGTGCGGCGGCCCGCTCCACAGCGGCGGCGTCCGCGAAGAACACGTCGTCGCGGGCGTCCTGCTGGGCCCAGTAGGCGGCGTCGCCGAAGGACAGCTCGTGCGCCGCCCACGGGTGCTGCTCACCGGTGGTGAGGACGAGGATGTCGCCGGGCGGGCGGCCGGTCTCCAGAAGCAGATCGACGGCCTCTTCGGCGGCGTCGAGCGCGCCGTCGACCGGGGCGGGGATCAGCTGGATCTGCGGACCGGACCCTGGTTCGGAGCGATTCTCCGAACGGGGCGACGGGGACTGCCCGGCACCGGGGTGCGGGCGCTGCGCCGGCGGCGCGGGCCTGGCCGGTGCGGGGCCGGGACGCCCTGGACGCGGCGAGGCCGCCGAGCGCGGACCGGGTACGGGACGAGGGGTCGGCGCGGGGTGGCCGGCGGCCATTGCGCGGGGACCCTGGGCACTCTCGTGAATCTGAGGCTCCTCGGGGATGAGAGGCATGGGTGGATGTCTATCAAACGCCGGTGCGCGAGGCTCCGGCGGGTGGGCACAATCGTGCGACCCGGCTGGCGACATGGCGCTGCCGGGACGTTCAGAAGTCGAAGCCGAGTTGGCCCCCGCTTTCCAGTGCGACCGCCTCGGCGGAGATGCGGACCTTCTTGAGGTGCCGCCACTGGGGCAGCGCGTCGAGATACGACCAGGAGAGCCGGTGGTACGGGGTGGGCCCCCGCTCCTCCAGGGCAGCCTTGTGGACCGGCGAAGGGTAGCCCGCGTTGGCGCCGAAACCGAAGGCCACGCACTCCTCCGCCTCGCTCTCCAGCTCGGCCATCATCGCGTCGCGCCGGACCTTGGCGATGACCGAGGCCGCCGCGACGGCGATGCAGGACTGGTCGCCCTTGATCACCGTACGGACCTTCCAGGGGCTGCCGAGGTAGTCGTGCTTACCGTCGAGTATCACCGCGTCCGGGCGTACGGGCAGGGCCTCCAGCGCGCGCACGGCCGCCAGCCGGAGCGCCGCGGTCATCCCGAGCTCGTCGATCTCCTGGGGGGAGGCATGCCCGAGCGCGTAGGCGGTGACCCACTTCTCCAGTTCCGCCGCCAGGGCCGTACGGCGCTTGGGGGTGATCAGCTTGGAGTCGGTGAGTCCCTCGGGGGCCCGGCGCAGGCCCGTGACGGCCGCACAGACCGTGACCGGGCCGGCCCATGCCCCGCGTCCGACCTCGTCGACCCCGGCAACGATCTTGGCGCCGGTGGTGGCTCGGAGCGATCGCTCGACGCTGTGGGTGGGTGGTTCGTACGGCATGGCGCCAGACAGGTTACGCCGGTGGGGACCGCCCGCGATACCCGGATTCCCATCGGATGTCCGAAGCTGCCGCGACAGCTTGCTCACGAGCCTGGAAAGCGGAGCAGCGACACCATGGTCCGATCGATCACGGCGGCAATCCCGCCGGCGAGCTGTTCACTTACGCACACCATTGATCAGCACACCGCCACCCCTGACATGACACCGAAAACAGGCCACCGACGATATCGGCGCACACATCTCGCACAAGTAACACCTGCTCAACCACCCATCAGAGGAGTCGGACGCAGGGGTTCGATCACCGGTCACGACTGGCCCGCGCAACCACTCTTCAGCCCATCCATCACATTCGCGAATACTTCGACCGCAGAGCGAAGTCCGGCTTCCAGGCCGGCTGTACCGCAGCTGTCGGCATCGAGGCCCTGACACGGATCACGGCGGTGGGCCGTGGGCCGGGTACGCAAGAGCGATCTTGACGCGCTCAGCGGCAAGGCCGAGGCCGCGGACCCGGCCGTCCGGAGCGCCGCGGGGCGTTCGCGCGGCTGCCCCTCCCCCGAAGCGAGTGGGGAGGGGCAGCGCCAGTGGTTCCGGTGCGATGGAGGGGCGATCGGACTCAGGGGATGCTGTACGGATCGCCGTCCGCGTCCGGGTCGTAGTCCTCTTCCCTGCTCGGCCCGCCGCACTCCACGGAGGACCGCTCGATCCCACGCTCAGCCAGCATCGAACGGGCCCTCACCTCCGACCAGCTGGTGGCGAACCACCCTCCGTCGTCGGCGCGCAGTCGCGCCTCGATGTCCATCAGGGCGCAGGAACGTTGCGGCTCGGGCAGCCGATCGAGCGCGGGCACGGCGTCGGCCGAGAGCCCCGCGAGATAGGGGACATCGATCTTCTCGAGGCGGTCGTACCGCGCGACGTTGTTCTCGGCGACGATCGCGTCGGGCGAAGCCAGACCGAAGACCAGCACGGCCGCCGCGGCACTCGCCGCCACCGCCCGCGGCAGCAGGCGTGCGCCGAAGATCCCCGCGGCCATGATCAACAGGATGACCAGTCCCAGCCAGATCTCCATCGCGGCGACAGAGATGCGCAGCCGGGTGAGCCCGTACGCGTCCACGTACAGATCCATCCTGCGCAGCGCGGAGGCCACCACGACCAGGGTGAGAACACACAGGGTGCCGAGCACGGCGCGCACGAGGGTCCGGTCGCGGGCCTCCGCGCGTGGCGCCCACCGCAGGGCGAGCCCGATGACCACGAGGGTGAGCAGGGTGGCCATCAGGAGCTGCCAGAAGCCCTGGCGTGCGTACTCGGAGTAGGTCAGGTCGGTCTCTTCCAGCACCTTGTCGTATCCGCCGAAGAGAACCGTGAGTTGGACCGCGTTGAAGGCCGCGAAGAGCAGGTTCAGGACGATCAGCGGCGCGGCCCATTCCAGTCGGGCCCGCGCCCGGCCGGGACGGATGACCATACGGTCCCAGCGCAACGGAGCGGCGGCGGTACGGGCGAGGGAGATCGCACCGAACAGGCCGAGCAGGAAGAAGGAGAGCCGCCACGGCACCTGGGCCGGCGAGAAGTCGGGGATGAGCGAGCCGAGCAGATCGGCGAAGGCGGCGTCGGCGCCCGCGAACAGCGCGCCGAAGACGACGAGGAGGGCGACGGCCACTCCGACCGTACGCACGACCGGGCCCCATCGGCCACGGGAACCGTCGGCCCGGTCGCGCAGCCCTCGCCACGCCCAGGTGGTGCCGGAGCCCAGCGAGTCGATCAGACCGATGGGGCCGAACAACATGCTCGGCCAGCCACGACCGCCGTGCAGGGCGAAGGAGGTCAGCACCAGCGCGGAGACGACCGCGAGGAAGGTCGGCCAACCGGCGTCCCGCAGGGCGGGGATGCCGAGGAGGGCGAGTCCCCCGATCGCCCAGATCAGCGTCCAGGGGCGAAGGCGGCGGCCCGCCGCCCGCGCGGCGAAGGACGCGGCGATCACCGCCGGGACGGCCACGAGCACCAGATTCACGCCGAGTCCGTCGCCGAGGAGCAACGCGCTGAGGAGCGCGGTGGCCCCGACGGCCGCCAGGGTCGCAGTCGTGGCCCGGGCCGGCGCGGCCGGCCGCAGGCGGGTCAGCCAGCTGTCGCTCGGAGGCCTCGGTGGTGCCCAGGGATGCTGAGGTCTCTGTCCCCCGGGCCATCCGGACGACGCCGATGCCCGGTGCTGTGGCGGTACGGGCGGTACGACGCCGGGCGGCGGTATCGCGGCAGCGGGCGGCGGCGTCGCGGCGGCGGGCGGCGGCATGCCAGGCGCCGGCTGGGACGCGGCACCGCCCGTCGGTTGAGGAGTGCTGCTCTCTGGTGAAGGAGTGCTGTCCTTCGGTGGTGGTGCGGACGATGTGTCGGACACGGGACCCCCTCCCGACCCGGTCCGCAAACGGGGCCATGGGGGCGGAGGGCCTGCGTCCGGGTGTCTCGTCGGCGCTCTCTCTTCATGATCAGCGCTTGGGAGTGGCCGACTCTAACCGTGCCCCCGGATATTCGACCCGGGTGGACCGGCGCTGTGGCAGGACCGTGACATGCATCCCGGCCGGGGCTGCGTCATTCCGCGTGCCCGGCGACTCGGCGGATGGGGCTCGCCGGGCAGGCGGAGCGTCGTCAGGGGCGTACGGCGGCCGGGAGCCAGTCCGGCAGTTCCTCGGTCTGGTCCAGCCAGGCGGTGGGAGGTGCACCGGTCGTGGCGGAGGCCACGACGCCTCCGGCGATCGCACATGTGGTGTCGACATCGCCGCCCACCTGCGCGGTCGTCCAGAAGACCCGCTCGAAGTCGCCGAGGCCGCGGGCGGCCGACCAGAGCGCGTACGGCACGGTGTCGTGTGCGCTGGTGCGGCGGCCGCTGCCCAGGACCGCGGCCACCGTCGCCGCGTCGCCGTAGTCGAGCATGTCGCGGGCCCTGCGCAGCCCCGCGCCGACGGCGCTGCGTGGGACGAGCGCGATCACGCCGTCCAGGAGGTCGGTTGGGGTGGGCGGCCCCGCCGGGTCAGCGGCGAGCGCGGCCGCGGCGGCCACGGCCATCGTGCCCACCACGGCCTCGCGGTGCTGGTGCGTGGTGTACGCGGAGATCTCGGCCTGATGGGTCGCCTGCTCGGGGTCGTCGGCGTACCAGGCGCCGAGCGGGGCGATCCTCATCGCGGCCCCGTTCCCCCATGAACCCTGGCCGTTGAAGAGCGCCGCGGCCAGCTCCCGCCAGTCGCCGCCCTCCCTGATGAGCCGGAGCATCCGGTTGACCGCGGGCCCGTAACCCCGGTCGAAGTCATGATGCTCGGCGAACGCCTGAGCGAGCGCGTCCTGGTCGATCCGGTTGTGGTGCGCGAGCACGGCCAGAACGGAACAGGCCATCTCGGTGTCATCGGTCCACTGCCACGGTCCCGACGGCACTTCGCGTCGTTTGAGCAGCGGATAGTTGGCGGGGACGAAGTACTGGGAGCCCAGGGCGTCTCCCACGGCCAGCCCTCGAAGGCTGGCCAGGGCGCGGTCGAAGCGCCGGTCGAGAGAGGAGTCAGCGGTCATCGCTCTGCCACTCTATCCGGTGTGGCCGTACGGTTCGGGGGTACGCCAGCGTTCGAACGGCCGGTCCAGGCGGTATCGGCCGTCCTCGCCGAGCAGCAGCGTCCGCGTCTCGGCGTTGCCCGGGTTGGACAGCGACTCGAATTCGGCGACCGTCCAGTGGAACCAGCGCATGCAGAACAGCCGCATGGTCAGTCCGTGGGTCACCAGCAGCACGTTGGGCGGATGGTCGGGCGCCTCGAAGCTGCGGTACAGGCTCTCCAGGAACGCCCCGACCCGGTCGTACACATCGGCCCCCGACTCGCCCTGGGCGAAGCGGTAGAAGAAGTGGCCGTACGCGTCGCGGTACGCCTTCTGCAGTCGTACGTCGTCCCTGTCCTGCCAGTTTCCCCAGTCCTGTTCCCGCAGCCGCGGCTCCTCGCGCACGCGCACCTGCCCGGGATCGAGGCGGAAGGCCCTGAACGTCTCGTGGGTGCGCCGGTACGGCGAGACATAGACGCTGACCTGTTCCTTCCCGAACAGTTCCCGAAGCCGTTCCCCCGTCTCCTCCGCCTGCCGCAGACCGGTCTCGGTGAGCCTGAGCGCATGGTCCGGCTCACGTTCGTACACCGTGTCGTCGGCATTGCCCTCGGACTCTCCATGCCGTACGAGAACGATGCGCCGCGGTCGTGCCATGCCATGACCCTAGATCGCCCGCTCCGGACGGGCTCAGCCGAGGAGGTGTCCGGAGTCCATCCGGCGTATCCGGCCGGTGAAGCGACGGCGCAACTGACGGTCGTGGGAGACCACGACCAGAGCCCCGGTCCACTGCTCCAGCGCCTCCTCCAGCTCTTCGACGAGGCCGAGTGCGAGATGGTTGGCCGGCTCGTCGAGGAGCAGCAGGTCGGCCGGGCGCGCGAGCAGGCGGGCGAGAGCGAGCCTCCGGCGCTGCCCCGCGGAGAGGCTGCCGACGGGCACCAGGAGGTCCGCCGGGCGGAACAGGCCGTACGACAGGAGCAGTTCGGCCTGCTCGTCCTCGGTGAGCGCGAGCCCGCGCCCGAAGGCGGCGAGGACCCGCTCCGCCGGCCGGTGGGCCGGTATCTCCTGGGCCAGGAACCCGATGCGCCCGCTGCGGCGCACCTCCCCCGCCTCCGGCTCGGCCAGGCCCGCCATGACACGGAGCAGCGTGGACTTGCCCGCCCCGTTGCCGCCGTGGATCAGGAACTTTTCCCCCGCCCGTACGGTCAGACCGTCGACAGTCAGCCGGTCCGCGACGCGCACACCGGTCAGCGTGACCAGATCTCCCTGGGCGCCGGCGGCGACCGGCCGGGCGGCGAAGGTGAGCGGGCGCGGGGGCTTGGGCACCGGCTCGGCCCGGAGGCGGCGCAGGCGCTCCTGGGCGTTGCGCACCCGCCCGGAGACCGACGCCTGGACCCGGCCGCCCGCCCGGTCGTAGGCCATCTTGTTGTTGTCCTTGATGGAGCGTCCGGATGCTACGCCGTGCGCGGTGGTCGCGGTGTACGCCTCGAGTCGCGCCGTCTCCTCGTGCCATTCCTCGTACGCCTGCTCCCAGCGCTGTCGCGCGGCCGCCCGCCCGGCTCGGAATCCGGCGTAGCCGTCGCCGTATCGGACGACCGTGCGGCGGTCGGCGTCGACCTCGAGGACGGCCGTGGCCACCCGCTCCAGGAAGACCCGGTCGTGGGAGACGGCCACGACGGTGCCCCGGTGGGTCGTCAGCGCCTCCTCCAGCCAGCCGAGGGCCTGTTCGTCGAGGTGGTTGGTCGGCTCGTCGAGCAGCAGCACTTCGGGCGCGGCGGCGATCGCGCAGGCGATGCCGAGCCGTGCCTGCTCGCCGCCCGAAAGGCTGCCGAGCCGGCGGTCCCTGTCCATGAAGGCGAGCCCGAGGCCGTGCATGGCCTTGTCGACCCGCGCGTCCGCTTCGTACCCGCCCCGCAGTTCATAGGCGGTCAGCAGTTCCCCGTACGCGTCGAGCGCGCTTCCGTCGGCGGTGCCGAGCGTCGCCTCGAGCTCCCTGAGCCGGCGCTCCATGGTGCGGAGTTCTGCCAGGGAGTCGTCGATCGCGTCGGCGACGGTGTGTTCGGCGGACAGCCGCGGTGTCTGTGCCAGCAGTCCCGTGCCGCCGTCGGCCACGGTGACGACGTCGCCCTCGTCGGGCTCTTCGACTCCGGCGAGCAGGCGGAGCAGGGTGGTCTTCCCCGCCCCGTTCTCCCCGACGATCCCGATTCGCTCACCAGGGCGCACGGTGAGCGAGATCCGGTCGAGCAGCAGCCGTTCGCCGCGGGACACGGTCACGTCATGCAGAGAGATCTGTGTGGGCAAGGGCGCCTCCAATGATGAGCGGGAACGAGCCGGACAGGATGGGACAGAGCGCCGCACACCCGGCCCAGCAAACGCAACCGGAGTCGCGTTATGAGGAGTGTGGCAGACTCGACCCACTAACGCAACGGGAGTAGCAATTGAATGCATCCATCGAAGGGGAGCAGTCGCCCGCCCCGGGCAGCAGGCGCCCCGGCGGCCGTACGGCACGCACTCGCGCCGCCGTGCGCGACGCGGTCCTGACGGGCCTGGCCGAGCACGGCTATCCGGCCCTCACCGTCGAGTACGTGGCGGAGCACTCCGGAGTGCACAAGACGACGCTCTACCGCCGCTGGGGCAGCCTGGAGGGACTGCTCGCGGACGCCCTCGACCTCGCGGGAGAGGACAGCTGGACTCCGCCCGACACCGGAAGCCTCGACGGCGATCTGCGGGCGCTCGCCCGCGAGGTGGTCGATTCCTTCACCGACCCGTCCGCCGCGGCGGCCCCCACCGCGTTCGTCGGCGCCGCCTTCCAGTCCGAGC
The DNA here is from genome assembly GCF_042264065.1 of Streptomyces sp. NPDC056222. Classification (NCBI taxonomy): domain Bacteria; kingdom Bacillati; phylum Actinomycetota; class Actinomycetes; order Kitasatosporales; family Streptomycetaceae; genus Streptomyces; species Streptomyces sp. NPDC056222. Next base: position 20,369 of record NZ_JBHJTL010000065.1, read on the forward strand.
GGGCCGCCGAAGCCCTGCGCGCCTTCTACACCGAGCGGTTCACCCGCTGCGAGGCGGTCGTCGAGCGGGCAGTGGCCCGCGGTGAGGCACCGGTGGGCACGGACGCCGGCGCGGTCGTCCGCGCCGTCTCCGCGCCCCTGTTCCTGCGCCTGTTCGTCACCCGCGAGCCGGTCGACACCGCCATGGCGGACCAGGCGGCCCGGACGACGCTCGCCGCGGTCACCGAGGGCGCGTTCGTACGGCGAACGGAAGACGGCGGCCGGGAGCAGGCCGCCGAGGAGTGATCAGACGGTCCAGGTCGGCTCGAGCTGCACCACGTCACCGGTCAGCGCCGCCACGTCGGCCTCCGTCTGGGCCCGCAGCCCGAGCCGCTCGACGCGCTCGACCCGGTACTTTCCGTGCTCCGCCGCGGACCGCCACATCGACAGCACCACGAACTCGTTGCCCGGTGCCTCGCCGAACACACCGCGCAGCATTCCGGGGGAACCGGCCATCGCCGGATTCCACACCTTCTCCTGCATCAGGGCGAAGTGCTCGACCCGGTCCTCGTGGACACGGCAGTGCGCCACCCTCGCCACATCGGCGTCGGTGAACTTCGGCTCGAATCCCGTCTTCACATCGAAGCGGTGGTCGAAGAGTTTGACCTGGGCGTCCCTGTACGTGCCCGACTGCGCGGCGGCGAGCCGGTCGTGGGAGCGCGCCATGAAGGAGTCGTAGAAGGCGCGGCTCTCCCAGAACCCGAAGACATGGGCCACATCCGGCCGCGCCCGGCTCCATCCTCCGCCCTGTCCCCGGAATCCCGGCTCACCGAGCAGCCCCGCCCATTTCCGCTGTCCCCGCTCGAACCCCCGACGGTCCACCACGGTGCAGCGAATCCACTTGACCAGCACCGCGCCATCGTACGGGGCGGGACGGGGCCCCCGTCAGAGTACGGAGGAGCGCACTGCGGCAAGTACGGCCGACGGTTCACCACCCGACGCCCCACCGGCGGCGCATGACACCATGAACAACCTGCCCGCGACCACGGGCAGTTGGTCTGACCGGCGGCGCATGTCGTACACGGAGAGGGGATTCACGGTGAGCGGACTCAACAAGGGGGTCGGCAAGGTCGAGGTGACGCTCAAGTGGGATCCGAGTCCGATCGGCGCCTCGGCGCACGACCTGGACATCATCGCCGGGGTGTACACGAGGGACGATCCCTACGGCTCGCCCGCCTATCTGGTGCACTTCGACAGTCGCTCCCCCGACGGCACGATCACGCTCAGCCGGGACAGCCGTACGGGACAGGGTTTCGGCTACGACGAGGCCATGACCCTGGAGCTGAACCGGCTCGCACCCCTGTACGCGCGCGTGGTGGTGGGTGTGGCCATACAGCAGGGCGGGGGCCGACTGACGTTCGGCGACGTCGCCAACACCGGTGTACGGGTCCGCGAGGGCTACACGGACCTCGCCGCGCACGGCTTCGAAGATGTCGCCGAGGCGACGGCCGCGACGGTCGTGGAGTTCACCCGGGACGGCGTGGAGGGCTGGTCGTACCGGTCGATGCGCCGTGGGTTCGACGCGGACCCGCAGGTGTTCGCGACGCTGATGGGTGCCCGGCACTCCTGAGGCTTCCTCGCCGATACGGGACAACCACGAAGGGGACCGGCCACAGGCCGGTCCCCTTCGTCAGTCAGTGCTCAGCGGTTCAGCTGCAGCCGCTGGTCGAGCCGCAGCCCTCGCAGATGTAGCAGGAGCCCGCCCGCTGCATCTTGGTACCGCAGGAGAAGCAGAGCGGGGCGTCCGCGCTGATGCCCAGCTGCATCTCGACGAGCTCCGCCGAGGTGTGCGCCTGCTTGGGCGCCGGGACCTCGGCCTTGACGGCCGGGGCGACGGCCTTCAGGGTCTCCGTCTGGCGCGGGGCGGACTGGGCCAGGCCCTCGACGTCCATCTCGTCGTCGGCGGGCTCGTAGGAGCCCGTCTCCAGGTGGCGCTGACGCTCCTCGGCCGAGTGGATGCCGAGCGCGGAGCGCGTCTCGAAGGGCAGGAAGTCCAGCGCCAGGCGGCGGAAGATGTAGTCGACGATCGACTGCGCCATCCGCACGTCCGGGTCGTCCGTCATGCCGGCCGGCTCGAAGCGCATGTTGGTGAACTTCGAGACGTACGTCTCCAGCGGGACGCCGTACTGCAGGCCGACGGAGACCGCGATGGAGAAGGCGTCCATCATGCCCGCGAGCGTCGAGCCCTGCTTGGACATCTTCAGGAAGACCTCGCCGAGACCGTCGTCCGGGTAGGAGTTGGCGGTCATGTAACCCTCGGCGCCACCGACCGTGAAGGACGTGGTGATCCCCGGGCGGCCCTTGGGAAGGCGCTTGCGGACCGGGCGGTACTCGACGACCTTCTCGACGGCCTCGCGGATCGTCGCCTCGGACTTCGCGGTGACCTCGGCCTTCTCCTCCTCCTTCTTCTTGGCGGAGAGGGGCTGGCCGACCTTGCAGTTGTCGCGGTAGATGGCGAGCGCCTTGACGCCCATCTTCCAGGCCTCGAAGTAGACCTCCTCGACGTCCTCGACCGTGGCCGTCTCCGGCAGGTTCACGGTCTTGGAGAGGGCGCCGGAGATCCACGGCTGGATGGCGGCCATCATGCGGACGTGGCCCATCGCGGAGATGGAACGCTCGCCCATGGCGCAGTCGAAGACCTCGTAGTGCTCGGTCTTCAGGCCGGGGGCGTCGATCACATTGCCGTGCTCGGCGATGTGGGCGACGATCGCCTCGATCTGCTCCTCCTGGTAACCCAGGCGGCGCAGGGCCTGCGGAACGGTGCCGTTGACGATCTGCATCGAGCCGCCGCCGACCAGCTTCTTGAACTTGACCAGGGCGAGGTCGGGCTCGAGGCCGGTGGTGTCACAGGACATCGCGAGACCGATGGTGCCGGTCGGGGCGATGACCGACGCCTGGGCGTTGCGGAAACCGTTCTTGGCGCCGAGGCGGATCACGTCCTGCCAGGCCTCCGTGGCGGCGGCCCAGATCGGCGAGTCGAGGTCGTCCATGCGGACGGCCACGGTGTTGGCGTCGGCGTGCTGCTTCATGACGCGCTGGTGCGGCTCGGCGTTCCGGGCGTAGCCGTCGTACGGGCCGACGACCGCGGCGAGCTCGGCGGAGCGCTTGTACGACGTACCCGTCATCAGCGAGGTGATGGCACCCGCCAGGGCGCGACCGCCGTCGGAGTCGTACGCGTGGCCGGTGGCCATGAGCAGGGCGCCCAGGTTGGCGTAGCCGATGCCCAGCTGACGGAAGGCGCGGGTGTTCTCGCCGATCTTCTGGGTCGGGAAGTCGGCGAAGCAGATGGAGATGTCCATCGCCGTGATGACCAGTTCGACGACCTGGGCGAAGCGCTCGGAGTCGAACGACTGGTTGCCCTTGCCGTCGTCCTTGAGGAACTTCATCAGGTTCAGCGAGGCGAGGTTGCAGGACGTGTTGTCCAGGTGCATGTACTCGCTGCACGGGTTCGAGCCGTTGATGCGGCCGGACTCGGGGCAGGTGTGCCAGTGGTTGATCGTGTCGTCGTACTGGATGCCCGGGTCGGCGCAGGCCCAGGCGGCTTCGGCCATCTTGCGGAAGAGCGTCTTGGCATCGACCTCCTCGATGACCTCGCCGGTCATCCGGGACGTCAGGCCGAACTTGCCGCCCTCCTCGACCGCCTTCATGAACGTGTCGTTCACGCGGACCGAGTTGTTGGCGTTCTGGTACTGGACGGACGTGATGTCGTCGCCGCCCAGGTCCATGTCGAAGCCCGCGTCGCGCAGGGCGCGGATCTTCTCCTCCTCCTTGACCTTGGTCTCGATGAAGTCCTCGATGTCGGGGTGGTCGACGTCGAGGATGACCATCTTGGCCGCGCGACGGGTGGCGCCGCCCGACTTGATCGTTCCTGCGGACGCGTCGGCGCCGCGCATGAAGGAGACCGGGCCGGAGGCGTTGCCGCCGGAGGAGAGCAGCTCCTTGGAGGAGCGGATGCGGGAGAGGTTCAGGCCGGCGCCGGAGCCGCCCTTGAAGATCATGCCCTCTTCCTTGTACCAGTCGAGGATCGACTCCATGGAGTCGTCGACGGACAGGATGAAGCAGGCGGAGACCTGCTGGGGCTGCGGCGTGCCGACGTTGAACCACACCGGGGAGTTGAAGCTGAAGATCTGGTGCAGGAGGGCGTACGCCAGCTCGTGCTCGAAGATCTCGGCGTCGGCGGGCGAGGCGAAGTAGCCGTGCTCCTCACCGGCCTTGGTGTACGTCTTCACGATCCGGTCGATGAGCTGCTTGAGACCGGTCTCGCGCTGCGGGGTGCCGACGGCCCCACGGAAGTACTTGCTGGTGACGATGTTGACCGCATTCACCGACCAGAAGTCGGGGAACTCGACGCCACGCTGCTCGAAGTTGACCGAGCCGTCGCGCCAGTTGGTCATGACGACGTCACGACGCTCCCAGACCACCTCGTCGTACGGATGCACGCCCGGGGTGGTGTGGATGCGCTCGATACGCAGGCCCTTGCTCGCCTTGGCTCCCTTGGCTCGGGAACCTCGTGCCGGACCGCTCGCCGTCTCTGTCATGCCGCCTCCCATATACGGGCAAAACACCTTTAAGTGCCCAGATAGTCCCAGGGCACCGTCTTCTTGTCTGCTGTCGTGAGCACCGCTCGGGGCACTCGCGACACGTCTTTTCGGCCGCGCGCGGCCGGCCTCGGCCGGACCCCCGGTCCGGCCCGCCGGTCAGTCGGCGGCGGTGGCGGGAACGGGGACCTCGGGGGTCGCTCCGGTCCCGCAGTCCACTGCGGGAGGCCGCTGCTCACGGAGTTCCGCGATCGCGGCCTCGAAGTCGTCGAGGCTGTCGAAAGCCTTGTAAACGGATGCGAAGCGCAGGTACGCGACGAGGTCGAGCTCCTGCAAGGGGCCGAGGATGGCCAGGCCCACGTCGTGGGTGGTCAGCTCGGCGCTTCCGGTGGCACGCACCGCCTCCTCGACCCGCTGGCCGAGCTTGGCGAGGGCGTCCTCGGTCACGGGTCGCCCCTGGCATGCCTTGCGGACGCCGGAGATGACCTTGGTGCGACTGAAGGGTTCGGTCACGCCCGACCGCTTGATCACCATCAGCGATGCGGTCTCCACCGTCGTGAAGCGACGGGAGCAGTCGGGGCACTGGCGGCGGCGTCGGATCGACGTCCCGTCGTCGGTGGTGCGACTGTCGACGACACGGCTGTCGGGGTGCCTGCAGAAGGGGCAATGCATGGTTCCGACCCTCCCTCGCGGCACGACTGAATAGCCTCGCCGAGCCCGTCAAGGCCCCTCGAAGCGACCACCAGCATAGGCGATGCGGGCACCGCCGATAGACCGGGGACCACAACTTGTAGGTGGCTGATGCCATGCAACCACTAGATCTGGGGTTGGGTCGCGTTTCCGACACTTCGCGCGTGTCGCGCGTCCGGCGCGCCCGCGACCGGGCACGAGGGTACGGGAGGCGCGCGCCGCCGCCGATTCCGGCCCCAGGAGTGCCACACTGGGAGGGCACCCCCGCTCCCGGGCGACTCGACGACGAACGCTACCGTAATGACCGAATTGCCACCGCAACCGGGGTCTGCGTATACACCTACCTACGCATACACGTAAGGCAATCTGCGATTTTTCACTCGAACGTGTGTTTGGCGCAACCTTTCGAAAGCCACTACCGTTGTGCCAGCCAGGGAGACCATTCGAGAGGGGCCGCCGACGTGACCACCACCGCAGACAGTGCCACCATCACTGCCCAGGACCGCTCCCAGGGCCGACTCGAGCCGGTGCATGCCATGAATGACGCAGCCATGAACGGGGACGGGGAGCCAGGCCGACCTACGCGCTCGCTGCCCGGGCGACCTCCAGGGATCAGGGCGGACAGCTCCGGTCTCACAGATCGCCAGCGGAGGGTCATCGAGGTCATCCGCGACTCGGTCCAGCGGCGCGGCTACCCGCCGTCGATGCGAGAGATCGGCCAGGCGGTCGGCCTCTCCAGCACCTCTTCCGTGGCACACCAGCTGATGGCCCTGGAGCGCAAGGGCTTCCTGCGCCGGGACCCGCACCGTCCCCGGGCGTACGAAGTGCGCGGCTCCGACCAGCCCAGCACGCAGCCGACGGACACCACCGGCAAGCCCGCCGCGTCGTACGTGCCGCTCGTCGGCCGCATCGCCGCCGGTGGCCCGATCCTCGCCGAGGAGTCCGTCGAGGACGTCTTCCCGCTGCCCCGGCAGCTGGTCGGCGACGGTGAGCTGTTCGTCCTGAAGGTCGTCGGAGACTCGATGATCGAGGCCGCGATCTGCGACGGCGACTGGGTCACCGTGCGCCGCCAGCCGGTCGCGGAGAACGGCGACATCGTGGCGGCCATGCTCGACGGCGAGGCCACGGTCAAGCGCTTCAAGCGCGAGGACGGCCACGTCTGGCTGCTGCCGCACAACGCGGCCTACCAGCCGATCCCCGGCGACGAGGCCACCATCCTCGGCAAGGTCGTCGCGGTACTGCGGCGGGTGTGACACCACCACGCCGGCTCCGACCGGGCCCCGGGACCCACTGCGCCGGTCCCGGGGCCCTGCTGTGTCCTCCGGGGCCCTGCCGATGCGGCAGGACCCCGGTCGGCGCTCAGACCCCTGCCGCCTTCGAAGCGGCGTCGATCGCCGCCAGCGACTTGCGCACCTGATTGCGGTCCGTGGTGTACCAGAAGTCGGGCAGCGAAGCCTTCAGGTAGCTGCCGTAACGGGCCGTGGCGAGCCGCGGATCGAGTACGGCGACGACACCACGGTCCCCGGTCGCCCGCACGAGACGGCCGGCGCCCTGGGCCATCAGCAGCGCCGCGTGCGTGGCCGCGACGGCCATGAAGCCATTGCCCCCGGCGTCCTCCACCGCCTTCTGGCGGGCGCTCATCAACGGGTCGTCGGGGCGCGGGAACGGAATCTTGTCCATCACGACCAGCTGACAGCTGGCGCCGGGGACATCCACTCCCTGCCACAGCGAGAGAGTGCCGAAAAGACAGGTCTGCGGCTCGGCCGAGAAGTTCTTGATCAGCTCGCCGAGCGTGTCCTCGCCCTGGAGCAGGATCGGGAACTCGGGGATACGGGAGCGCAGCTCCTCGGCCGCGAGCTGAGCAGCCCTCATGGAGGAGAAAAGACCGAGCGTACGGCCGCCGGCGGCCTGCATCAGCTCGGTCAGCTCGTCGAGCATGTCGCCGCGATCGCCGTCCCGCGCGGGGCGGGCCAGGTGCTTGGCGACATAGAGGATGCCCTGCTTGGGATAGTCGAACGGCGAACCGACGTCGATGCCCTTCCACACCGGAATGTCATCGCCCTGCGTGCCCTCCGGGGCCAGCCCCAGGGAGGCTCCCACCCCGTTGAAGTCACCGCCGAGCTTGAGCGTGGCCGAGGTGAGGACCACGGACCGGTCCGCGAAGAGCTTCTCGCGCAGCAGCCCCGAGACGGAGAGCGGTGCCACCCGCAAGGAGGCTCCGAAGCGGTCGTGGCGCTCGTACCAGACGACGTCGTACTCGGAGCCCATCGTGATCCGCTCGGCGACACCGTGGACGGTCTCCACGGACGCCATCGCCTGCTTGCGCACGGCGTCCTCGTCCTGGACGGACTTGTCACGGGTGGAGCCGAGCGCCGTGATGACAGCGCGAGAGGCATCGCGCAGCGCCATCAGCGCGTACGCCAGGTCTTCCGGAATCTCCTCCAGGCGGCCCGGCAGGGCGAGCTCCATCAGCCGCTCGAAGCCCTCGGCCGCGGTCTGGAGCTGGTCGGCGACCTTCTCGTCGACGAGCTTCGCGGCACGGCGGACCGCCCGATTGACCTGGCCGGGGGTGAGCTCGCCGGTGGCGACGCCGGTGACCCGGGAGACGAGCTCATGGGCCTCGTCCACGATCAGCACCTCGTGCTGGGGCAGCACCGGGGCGCCCTCGATCGCGTCGATGGCCAGCAGGGCGTGGTTGGTGACGACGACCTCGGCGAGCTTGGCGCGCTCGCGGGCCGCCTCGGCGAAGCACTCCGCGCCGTACGCGCACTTGCTCGCCCCCAGGCACTCCCGGGAGGAGACCGACACCTGCCCCCATGCACGGTCGGAGACGCCCGGCGTCAGATCGTCCCGGTCCCCCGTCTCCGTCTCGTCCGACCAGTCGCGGAGCCGCAGCAGGTCCTGTCCCAGCTTGCTCGTGGGGGCCGCGGCCTCGAAGGGATCGAAGAGGCCGTCCTCCTCTTCCTGGGGTACGCCCTCGTGGAGGCGGTGCAGGCAGAGATAGTTCGACCGGCCCTTGAGCATGGCGAACTCCGGACGTCGACGCAGCTGCGGGTGCAGTGCGTCGACCGTCCGCGGAAGATCACGCTCGACCAGCTGCCGCTGGAGCGCGAGGGTGGCCGTGGCCACCACGACGCGCTCACCGTGCGCCAGCGCCGGCACCAGATAGCCGAGGGACTTTCCGGTGCCGGTGCCGGCCTGGACGAGGAGGTGGGAGCTGTCGTCGATGGCCTCGGCCACCGCTTCGGCCATGGTGACCTGGCCGGGGCGCTCCACACCGCCGACGGCGGAGACGGCGGCGTGGAGGAGGTCGGGGAGGGATGGCTTCGTCATAGCGCGTCCAGCCTACGGCGCGGCACCGACAGTGGGATCACGCGAGCGGATTCGGGACCGTCCCGTGGACGGCGGCGTGGGGCCGCTCCGGGCGGTCGCGGTAGCCGTCCAGGTGCAGACGGTTGCGGTTGAGGCAGAGTCGCTCGATCCGGGCTGTGAGGAGATCGAAGAGCTCGAACCGTTCCTTCAGCTCGGGAAAGCGCGCCTGGTGGCGCAGGATCTCGGCGCGTACCAGCGCCCAGAAGTCTCCCTCCGGCACGGCGAGTTGTTCCTCGCACAGGGGCGCCAGAAAGCGGAAAACCCCGACGAAGAGCCCTGAATGGATGAACTGGGTGAGGAAGTCGGGCTCCTCGGTGAGCAGGACGGCCCGGACGTCGTCCGGCATCGCGTCGTGCTCGGGCAGCGGCCGGGCGCTGATGTTCACGTCGTCGACGAAGTCCTTGATCGCCAGCCGCACGGGGACGTCCTGGTCGTCGTAGACGACGATGGCGTTCTCTCCGTGCGGGGAGAACACGGTGCCGTACTGGTAGAGGAAGTGCAGCAGCGGCGGCAGCATGGCCGCGAAGAGACGCTGGAGCCAGATCCTCGGCGCGAGCCCGGAGCGCTCGACCAGTTCGGCGACGAACGCCCGGCCGTCCGGGTCGGTGTGGAGCAGGGAGGCGAGGGTGCGGGCGTGCTCGCCCGGCGGGAGCCTGAGGGGTTCGCGCCAGATCGCGCCGAGGAGTTCCTTGTACTGGTACGGGACCTCGGGCAGCCGGTCGTAGAGGGGGTGCTCGACCGTGACGGAGGCTACTTCGCCGAGCAGGATCACCCCGCACTCGTCGCGCAGGAACGGGTCGGCGTCACGCAGCCCGTGGACCCAGGAGGTGACCGCGGGGGCGGCGAGGGTCCGTTCCGTGGGGAGGCCGCGCCAGACGAGGGTGTTGAGGACCGACAGCGGAAGCTTGACGGTGTGCCTGTCGGGCCGGCTCGTGTTGAGGAACGTGCGGATGGACTGCTGCGGCAATCGAAGGTCCCCGTCGGCCGGCAGCGGCACGATGGCTCCGGCGGCGACGGCGGGGGTGTAGAGCGGGAGGACGATCTCGTCCCACTGCCAGGGGTGGATGGGCAGGAGGAGGTACGTCTCGGGGTCGAGCCCACGGGCCCGCAGCGTGCTGTGGAAGGTCTCGCGGGTGTCGGCGTCGAGCTCGCCCTCGTAGAGGCGGTCCGGGGTGTCGAGGCCGGGGACGCCGCGGTAGGCGGCGAGGTCGGTGCTCACGGCGATCCAGGGGAGCCGAGTGGCACGACGGGCCTCGGGCGCCCAGCGGGCGGCGTCGGTCGCGGAGAAGCCGATCCGGCCCTTGTTGAGAACGAGCCACGGATGCCCGGTCTGGTGGCCTTCGAGTTCGGCGTATCCGAGATCGGCCAGTCGGTCGGCCGTCAGCGCGGTCCGGTCGAGGCGGGCGTCGGCGGCGAGGGTGGTGGTGAACTCGCGGATGAGATGGCCGAGGGTGGCGCCGTCCAGGCGGAGGAGCCTGCGGGCCCGGACGAGGAAGTCGAGGGGGTCTGTCATCGGCCGGCCGTCGAGGGCGAGGGAGTCGGGAGCGACCCGCCAGCTTCCGTACGCGCCACGGCGGGCCGTGAAGGTGAGTGTCGAACCGTTGTCGAGCCGCAGGAGGTAGCGGTCGGGGTCGCCGGCGGTGTCGGTCTCCGGGTCGGCGGAGACAGGCTCGACGATCTCCTCGTACGCGAACTCGCCGATGGTCTTGGCAAGCAGGCGCGCTGCGGCCCTGGTCCAGGCCGCGGCAGTCAGCTCGGGGGGTGTGAGCAGCGCGGAGTCATGGGTGGCAGGGGACGACGGCACGGGGACTCCTCTGGGTGGGAACCGCTGTGGGTCGAGCGGTGTATGTAAGGCAGGGAGGCGTTCACAGGACGTGACGAAGGGCGCGGTCACGGACCATGAGCGCGGCCCGTTTGTCGGGAAGGTCGACTTCCGCCGAGAGCCGGAAGCCGGCGCTCAGGAAGGCTGAGACGGAGGGGGTGTTGCGAAGGTCGGGTTCTGCGATGACTCGGGTGCAGCGAGGCCGGTGGTCGAGCACGAGGTCGGCGACTGCTCGTAGCAGTGTGGTGCCGACTCCGCGGCCGCGGTCGGCGACGCCGCCGAGGAGGAGGTGGATGCCGGTGTCATGGGGCCGGGCGGGATAGTGCCGGGCGAGCGGGTCGAGGTCGGCGCGGTAGATCTCGAAGTAGCTCATCGGTGTGGAGTCGAGGACGCCGAGGCAGGGCACGCTGCGGCCGTCGCCGCCGAGTTGGGTGCGGATATGGGACTCGGTCACCGACTCCGGGCCGGCGAGCTCCCAGAACGCGGCCACCGCCGGGTCGTTCATCCAGCGGGTGAGGAGCGCCAGGTCCCGTTCGATCCGCACCGGTACGAGGTGGAACGAGCCGACAGGGGTGGCCGCGGGACCCCAGGTGGCGACGTCGTCGAGGAGGTCGCCGAACGTCGTCGCCGTGCCGTCGGTGGCGAGCAGGGCGACGAGTTCGTCCGCGAGGTGCAGGTCCAGGGTGTCCTCACCGCCCGTGTCGGTCGGTGGTCGGGAGCCGGCTCCGGGGTCGGTGCCCGTGTCGGTGCTCGCATCGGTGGGGGCCATGGTGGCGCTCCTCTCGGCGGTTCGGTTCGGATCGTGGTCTTTCGGCCGGGCGGTGGGCGTGTGGTCGGGATGAGGGCGGGGTGTGTCCTCAGGAACGGAGGGGGTTGGTGATGGCGACGTAGACGGACTGGGTGTCGACGGGTCCGACGAGTTCGTCGAGGCCGTGCAAGCGGGTGAGGAGGTTGGCCTTGCAGCGCAGGGTCGCGGCTTCCAGGAGCCGGTGCGGCAGCGGAGAGCCGAGGCCGGTGGCGGAGGCCAGGAACTGGCGGAAGCCGGCGAGCAGGACGCGTTCGTCGGCGAGGCGCTGGGCGCCGAAGGCTCCGATGAGGCCGAGGACGTTGTTGATGCCGAGGTAGTAGGCGAATCGCTCGTCGGTGACCTGGTCGGAGACGAACGTGTCGCTGACGGTGCCGATGCCGGGGAGCCGGTTCTCCAGCTCGTCGCGGCGGGACTCGCGGAAGTAGTAGCCCTGGTTGTCGCGGTAGCGGCCGCCGATGGGCCAGCCGTCGGCGTCGAGGAGCACCAGGGTGTTCTGCTGGTGGGCTTCGAGGGCGACGCCCGCGTGACCGTCGAGCCAGAGCACGGGGCGGACGACCTGGTCGAGGTAGCGCAGGAACCACTCCGCGGCGACGGCCGTGGTGGGGCGGCCGGTGCGGGCGGCGAGGCGGGTGACGATGTCGGCGAGGCGTGAGCGCATCCGCGTGGTGCCGGGCCACGGGCGCGGCGCGGTGAGGGCGGCGATGCAGACGGCGTCGTCCCCGGCGGCGAAGGGGTTGTGGCGGACCATGACGTCGAGTCCGGGAATGGGTTCGCCTGCCGGGGTGTCGACGGCGAGCCAGGCGGGGTCGCGGACGATGTCGAAGCCGGGGTGGGCGGCCTGCCACTGGTCGACGAGCCCGGTGCGGAGCAGCCGGTGGACCTCCACGCCACGGTGGAGTTCCTTGCGGAGGTTCTCGCGGCGGGAGTTGGTGATGCGTACGCCGAGGGAGAGCTTGAGCATCGTCCGGGCGCCGGGTCGGTGCACGGTGCGGACGGAGGAGGTGGGGTGCCAGGTGGCGCCGTGGGGACCGAGGTCGTGGAGCAGGCCGGCTTCCAGGAGGGCGGCGACGGCGGGGCGGTGCGACAGCTCGCGTGCCTGCCAGGGGTGGAGGGGCAACGGCACGGTCCCGGAGGGCAGTTCAAGACCTTCGGCGAGGCCGGTGGCGAGCTGGGCTGCGGTGACCGGGCGGCCCTGTTCGGTCCAGGCGGAGTCGGCGGCGAGGATCGTGGGGTCGACGGCCATCCAGTGCAGGGGGAAGGAGCCGTGGAGCTCGGGTGAGTAGAGCCTGGCCTCGGCCTCGGAGAGCCCTTCGCGGCTCTTGGGGGTGGGGTGGAGGGGGTGGCCGAGCAGCAGGGACTGCTCGGCGGTGAGGAAGAGGTCCGCTTCGGGGCCGGGGTTGGGGCGGCGACGGCGCTCGGTGATGAACTCGGCGGTGCGGCGCGTCGAGTCGGCGACGCGGCCGACGAGTTCGGTTCCTTCGGGGCGGCCGGTCTCGCGGCTGAGGAGGGCGGCGACGGTGACGGCGTCGGCCGTGGGAGCGGTGGGGTTCAGTCCTTCGAGGGCGGGAGGCCCGAAGCGATGCCATCCCGTCGGCGACCAGTAGAGGACGGGGACGAGGAGGGCGGTGCCGCTGGCTTCGAGGGGGATGCGGAGGGTCGTGGACTCGGGGGCGGGAAGGTTCTTCTCGCGTACCCAGCAGCGCAGCAGGTTCTCGATGGTCGCGGCGTCGGCGGCGCGGTGGGCGTCCGGGTCGTCGAGGTGGTCCATCCGAGCCGCCGTACCGCCCACGGCCGCCTCGACGGTGACGGGTGCGGGCGGAGCGGGGGTGGGCTGGGGGTCGTACGGACCGACGTGCTGCCGGGGGACGGTGGCCTGTTCGACGGTGAGCGGGCCGCGTGCGGCGCTGCCGGTGTCGGACGCTTCGGATGCGGGGCTGGCGTTCACGGGGGCTTCCTTGTGAGGTGTCCGGGTTCGGTCCGGGATCAGTGGGACGGTCCGATCGGTCCGGTGTCGTTGCCGAGACGCGTACCGCGGGCGTGAGGAGCTGGGCGGTGGACGCGTTCGGCGGCGGCCAGGGCGTCGGCGAAACGGTCGAGGACGGCTTCGGCCTGCTCGTCGGTGAGGGTGAGCGGAGGGAGGAGGCGTACGACTCCCGAGTGGCGGCCGCCGAGTTCGACGATGAGACCGCGGTCGAGGCATTCCCGCTGAACAGCCGTCGCGAGGGCGGGGTCGGCCGGCGGGACGGCGGCACCGAGGTCGCCCGGCTCTTCGGAGTCCGGGTCCACGAGCTCGACGCCGATCATCAGCCCCCGGCCGCGCACATCGCCGATGCAGGGGTGGGCCGCGGCCAGGCCCTGGAGCCGTCCGAGCATCCGGGCGCCGAGGGTGGCCGCCCGGTCGGCGAGCCGGTTCTCCCGTACGTACGCAAGGGTGGCCGCTCCGGCCGCCATGGCGAGCTGGTTGCCACGGAAGGTGCCCGCGTGGGCGCCGGGTTCCCAGGCGTCGAGCTCCGACCTGTAGACGATGACCGCGAGCGGGAGGGAGCCGCCGATGGCCTTGGAGAGGACCATGACGTCGGGGACGATGCCGCTGTGCTCCACAGCCCAGAAGGCGCCGGTGCGTCCGACGCCCGTCTGGACCTCGTCGGCGATGAGTGGGATGGAGCGGGCCGCGGTGATCTCCCGCATCCGGCGCAGCCAGACGTCCGGGGCGGGGATGACACCGCCCTCGCCCTGGACCGGTTCGAGGATCATCGCGGCGGGGGTGGGGACCCCGCTCTTGGGATCGTCGAGGAGGTTCTCCGTCCAGCGCGCGGACAGTTCGGCTCCGCGCTCGCCGCCGACACCGAAGGGGCAGCGGTAGTTCTGCGGATAGGGCAGCCGGGTGACCCGTACGTCCGTCGCACCCCCCGAGGCGTCGAGGGCTCCGGCCGTCATGCCGTGGTAGGCGCCGGTGAAGCTGAGCAGGCCGCGTCGGCCGGTGGCGGTGCGAACGAGTTTGAGGGCGGCCTCGACCGCGTCCGTGCCCGCCGGTCCGCAGAACTGGATGCGCGCGTCGCGGGCGAGTGCGGCCGGCAGCGTGGCGAACAGCTCGGTGGTGAAGGCGTCCTTGACCGGGGTGGCGAGGTCGAGGACGTGCAGGGGGGCTCCGGAGTCGAGGACCTTCTTGATGGCTTCGAGGACCACCGGGTGGTTGTGCCCGAGGGCCAGGGTCCCCGCGCCGGAAAGGCAGTCCAGATATCGTCGGCCGTCCGCGCCCTCGATGGTCAGTCCCCGGGCCCGTACGGGAACGATCGGTAGCGAGCGCGCATAGGTGCGCGCCGCCGATTCGCGGAGCGACTGGCGACGCAGGATGCCTTCGATTGCGCCCCCTTCACCCGCTCTCCGATCCCGCTGGTGCGCCTGCGCGGCCGGCGGTACGGCCGGAGCTGGTTCGGTCACGGCCACGGCTCGGTGTCCTCCCGCTGTAACGGTTGCGTTGCACATCGGTACGTTGCTCCGCCGCGCGAACGGCGTCGCTCAACGCTTCCGCTGTGTCCCCCGTACGTACCAACGACGAGGACTGCCAAGGATCACGGGAAAATCCCAAGATCCTTGAGACGGTGGGGATCACGACCTGGCAACGGCCGCGCGGAGGCCGGAACCGCGGACCTGCCGCGCGCCGTCCCACCGGGCACCGGCATAGTGGGGGCGCACATCGGCGCCGGTCACGGCGCCACCACAGTTCACTCATGCACAAGTTGACGTAGTCCCAGGGGGATCACGAGATGCGATCGATTCGTCCGCTGCTGGCCGCGGCAGCCGCCGTCGCGGCGTTGACGCTGACGGCGACGGCCTGCGGCCCGACCGAGGAGAACGCGGGAGACAAGCCCAGCGCTTCCGCGAGCCCGTCCACCGGCGACAAGATCACGATTCCGGACGATCTCAAGGACCGGCTCAAGGAGCACGGGATCGATCTGGACAAGTGGAGGAACGGCGAGTGGAAGAACTGGGACCGCGACAAGTGGCTTCGTGAGGCGAAGGACTACGTCAACCCGATCATCGAGGACCTCTGGGACCCGGACCGGATGCGGGACGCCCAGCGGCCCGACAAGCCGGTCGAGGAGGAGGACATCTCGGGCGACGACGGTGTCACCGACCCGACCCCCGCGCCGGTCAGGGCGAAGGGCGTGCAGTCGCCGTACCACTCCAACGCCCCCGAGGCGGGCAAGGTGTTCTTCGACGGCCCCGAGGGTTCGATGGTCTGCTCGGCCACGGTCGTGAAGGACCCGGCCAACCCCGGCAAGTCCAACATGGTCTGGACCGCGGGTCACTGCGTGCACGCGGGCAAGAAGGGCGGCTGGTACCGCAACATCGCCTTCGTCCCCTCGTACAACGACCGTGCCCTGCCGACCGCGAAGCTGGAGAACGCGACGCGGGAGCAGGTCGCTCCGTACGGCGTGTGGTGGGGTGACTGGGCGCAGACGTCCGAGCAGTGGATCTCCCAGGGTGCGGCGACGGGCGGTCAGGGTGCTCCGTACGACTTCGCGGTGATCCATGTGACGCCGGAGAAGGGCAGCACGGGCAAGTCGCTTGAGGAGACGGTCGGTTCGGCGCTCCCGGTGGAGTTCAACGCTCCCGCGGTGTCGAAGATCGCGAGCATGACGGCGACCGGTTACCCGGCGGGCCCGCCGTTCGACGGTCAGAAGATGTTCCAGTGCCAGGACAAGCCGGGGCGTCTGTCGGTGAAGGCGGAGCAGCCGACGATGTACCGCATCGGTTGCACGATGACCGGTGGTTCGTCCGGCGGCGGCTGGGTCGCCGCGGGGCAGGACGGCAAGCCCGCGCTGGTCTCCAACACCTCGATCGGCCCGGTGACGGCCGGCTGGCTGGCCGGCCCGCGTCTGGGCGCCGAGGCCAAGGGCGTCTACGACGAGGTCAGCAAGAAGTTCGCCGGCCGCTAGAACGGCGGCCGAGGGGCGGGACCCTGCGGGGTCCCGCCCTTTTCCTACGGGCATACTGTGCACCGCAAGTGACGCGTCCATGGCAACTCGACCGTGGCATTCGGTCCGTGGCGTCGCCCGGACGCGGGAAACATCATCTGGGGGATCTCAACTCATGCGTTCCACACGACTCATACCGGCCTTCGCCGCGCTGGCCTCGGCGCTCGCGCTGACGGCCACCGCCTGCGGCCCGACCGAGACACCGGCGGCCGACAAGCCCTCGGCGGGGACGAGCGCTCCCGCCACCGGAGGCGGCGATGCCGCTCTTCCCAAGGATCTCGCCGACAAGCTGAAGAAGCACGGCGTCGACCCGGACAAGTGGAAGAACGGCGAGTGGAAGAACTGGAACACGGACACGTGGCTCCGTGAGGCCGAGGACTTCGTCAACCCGGTGATCGACGGGCTCTGGGACTCCCAGCGGATGCAGTCCGCGAAGAGCCCGGACCAGACGATGGCCACGACGGCGGGCTCCGGGGGCAGCGACCCCACGCCGCGCCCCGTCCAGGCCCAGCGGGAGAAGACTCCGTACCACCGCAACGCGGCGCCGGTCGGCAAGATCTTCTTCGACTCGCCCCAGGGCCACATGGTCTGCTCCGGCACGATCGTGAAGGACCCGCGTCGGCCCGGGAAGTCCAACATGGTGTGGACCGCGGGTCACTGCGTCCACGCCGGTCAGCGTGGCGGCTGGTACCGCAACATCACCTTCGTCCCCGCCTACAACGACCTCGGCAAGTCGCCGGCAGCGCTGCGCAACGCCCAGCCGCACGAGGAGGCTCCGTACGGCCAGTACTGGGCCGACTGGGCCGTGACCTCGGGCGAGTGGATCCAGCGTGGCGGGTCGCAGGCCGCCTGGCCGTACGACTACGCCGTGCTGCACGTCCAGCCGGCCCGCGGGAAGAAGTCCCTGGAGGAGACCGTCGGCGCCGCGCTGCCGATCGACTTCTCGGCGCCCGCGCCCGCGCAGGCCGGGACGGTGGGAGCCTGGGGTTACCCGGCGGCGCCTCCGTACAACGGTCTGATCATGCACAAGTGCCTGGACCGGGCCACCCGGCTCACCACGGCACCGGCGACGCCGACCATGTACCGCATCGGCTGCACGATGACCGGCGGCTCGTCCGGCGGCGGCTGGTTCCGTGCGCTGCCCAACGGGACGACCGCGCTGGTGTCGAACACCTCGATCGGCCCGGCCGGCGGCAACGGCTGGCTGGCCGGACCGCTGCTGGGTCGCGGCGCGAAGGACGCGCACGAGATGGTGAGCAAGAAGTTCGCCCGCTGACCCGACGGCACTGATGCCCACGCCGGCGGACACCGGCGTACGACATGCGGAAGGCCCCGCCCCCCGATGAGGGGGCGGGGCCTTCCGCATGTGAGCGAACCGGTCAGTGAGCGGCCGGTACGTACGGCGTCAGGAACGCCGCAAGCTCTTCGTGCACACGCGCCTTGATCAGCGTGCCCTCCGGGGTGTGCTCCTCGGAGAGCAGCTCGCCCTCGGCGTGGACCCGGGAGACGAGACCGCCTTGCGTGTACGGCACGAGTGCCTCGATCTCGACCTGCGGCCGCGGCAGTTCGGCGTCGATGAGCGCGAGCAGCTCCTCGATGCCCTCGCCCGTACGGGCGGAGACCGCGATCGCGTGGCGCTCGGCCCGCATCAGCCGCTGCAGGACGAGCGGGTCGGCCGCGTCCGCCTTGTTGACGACCACGACCTCCGGCACGTTCACGGCGCCGACGTCGCGGAACACCTCGCGTACCGCCGCGAGCTGCTCCTCCGGAGCCGGGTGCGAACCGTCGACCACGTGCAGGATCAGATCGGAGTCGCCGACCTCCTCCATCGTGGAGCGGAACGCCTCGACCAGGTGGTGCGGCAGGTGCCGTACGAACCCGACGGTGTCGGCCAGGGTGTACACCCGGCCGCTGGGCGTCTCGGCCCGGCGCACGGTCGGGTCGAGGGTGGCGAACAGTGCGTTCTCCACCAGCACACCCGCACCGGTCAGCCGGTTGAGCAGCGAGGACTTGCCGGCGTTGGTGTAACCGGCGATGGCGACCGAGGGAACCTTGTGACGGCGCCGCTCCTGCCGCTTGATGTCGCGGCCGGTCTTCATCTCCGCGATCTCCCGGCGCATCTTCGCCATCTTCTCGCGGATCCGACGCCGGTCGGTCTCGATCTTGGTCTCACCGGGACCACGGGTGGCCATGCCGCCACCGCCGCCGCCACCCATCTGACGGGAGAGCGACTGACCCCAGCCTCGCAGTCGCGGCAGCATGTACTGCATCTGCGCGAGCGCGACCTGCGCCTTGCCCTCTCGGGACTTGGCGTGCTGGGCGAAGATGTCGAGGATGAGCGCGGTCCGGTCGACCACCTTCACCTTGACGACGTCTTCGAGGGCGATGAGCTGGCCGGGGCTGAGCTCGCCGTCACAGACGACGGTGTCGGCGCCGGACTCGAGCACGATGTCCCGCAGCTCACGGGCCTTGCCGGAACCGATGAACGTGGCCGGGTCCGGCTTGTCACGGCGCTGGATCACGCCGTCGAGCACCAGGGCACCCGCCGTCTCGGCGAGGGCCGCGAGCTCCGCCAGGGAGTTCTCCGCGTCCTGGACGGTCCCCGAGGTCCAGACGCCGACCAGCACGACGCGCTCGAGGCGCAGCTGCCGGTACTCGACCTCGGTGACGTCCTCGAGCTCGGTGGAGAGGCCCGCCACGCGCCGCAGGGCCGCGCGCTCGGAGCGGTCGAACTGATCGCCGTCCCGCTCTCCGTCGATCTCGTGGCTCCAGGCGACGTCCTCTTCCATCAGGGCATCGGCCCGAAGGCTCTCGGTGCGGCTCGTCTCCGCGAAGCTCTGCTCGTCCTGGGAAGGGGATGAAGAGGAGGTCATTTGATCCTTACGTCGATGGAAAGTGGTTGCGTCGATCACAACGTGTGACGGCACGGAAAGATTCCCGGGCCGGCCGCGTCGTCGACCTGACGATGGTGACACGGTCGGGCGTGGCCCGTCACCCCGGTTTTACGGCGCTGCGGGCCTTGGTGACCGGGAGGGAGCGCCAGTCCGAGTGCCCGGGCATCGGCGGGGTCTTCTCCGCGTACAGCCAGCCCGCGAAGAACGACGTGAGGTCACGCCCCGCGACCTCGGAGGCGAGCGCCGTGAAGTCGGCGGTGGTGGCGGTGGAGTCGGCGTGCTCGCTCACCCAGCGGCGTTCCAGGCTCTGGAACGCCTCCTTGCCGATCTCCTGACGGAGGGCGTAGAGGACCAGAGCACTGCCGTCGTAGACGACGGGCCGGAAGAGGCTGATCTTCTGGCCGGGCGTGGGCGGCTCGGGGGCGGCGGGCGGTCCACCGCCGGCACGCCAGATGTCGGAGGCCCCGTAGGCGGCCTTCATCCGCTGCTCCAGGGACTGCTTGGCCGTCTCCTCGGCATACAGCGCCTCGTACCAGCTCGCGTGCCCCTCGTTGAGCCACAGGTCGGACCATGTCCGGGGCGAGACGCTGTTGCCGAACCAGTGGTGGGCCAGCTCATGGACCATGATCGAGTCGACGTACCACTCCGGATACGCGGGCTCGGTGAAGAGCCTTCTCTCGAAGAGAGAGAGGGTCTGGGTCTCCAGCTCGAATCCGGTGTCGGCGTCGGCCACCAGGAGTCCGTACGTCTCGAAGGGATAGGGGCCGACCTGGCGCTCCATCCACTCGATGTGGCCGGGGGTGCGCTTCAGCCAGGGCTCCATGAGCTCGCGGTCGGCGGTGCGCACCACGTCCCGCAGGGGGAGCCCGTGGGGTCCGGCCCGGTGGACGACGGTGGTGCGGCCGATGGAGACCTGGGCGAGCTCGGTGGCCATGGGGTGGGTCGTGCGGTACGTCCAGGTCGTGGTCGTTCCTTCGGCCTTCTGATCCACCGGGAGACCGTTGGCGACTGCGGTCAGCGAGCTGGGGGCCGTGATCCGGAAGGTGAAGAACGCCTTGTCGGCGGGATGGTCGTTGGAGGGGAAGACCCGGTGGGCGGCATCGGCCTGGTTGGCCATGGCGAGACCGTCGCCGGTGCGGACCCAGCCGCCGGTGTCGGCGGGGCCACTGGGATCGCTGGTGTGGGTGACGGCGATGGTCAGCGGGTCGCCGTCCTCGGCCGGCTGGGCGGGTGTGATCACCAGGTCCTCGCCGCTGGTCACGAAGTCGGCCGGTTCGCCGTCGACGGTGACCGAGGAGACCTTGCCGTGCGTGAAGTCGAGGTTGATCCGCTCCAGGTCGGCGGTGGCGAGGGCGTCGATCCGGGTCACCGCGGCGAGCGGCTCGGTGTTCTTGCCCTGATAGGTGAGGTCGATGTCGTACGACAGGACGTCGTAGCCCGGGTTGCCGAGGTGGGGGAAGAGCGGGTCTCCGATCCCGAGCGGCGCGGGGGCGGGGAGGGCGGCGGCGACGAGTCCGGCCGAGGCGGCGACCAGGACGGCGGAACGCAGCCAACGCGCGCGTGGGGAGCGATTTCGGGGTGTGAGCGGCATGGGCTACGGCTACCAGTGCCCGCGCCGCTCCCCCGTGCGGCGCGCTCGCCCGCCACCCGAAGGAGTCACCGCCGTGCTGACGTCACCCCGGTTCTGCCCGTCACGCGCGCCGACGTCACTCCTCGTGCGAGGCGGGGTGCCGGGCGCGGCTCACGTCGTACACCCCGGGCACGTCCCGCATGGCTCTCATCAGGGCGGGCAGCCCTGCCGCGTCGGGAAGTTGCAGGGTGTACGTGTGGCGGACCCGCTGCTCGTTGGGGGGCTCGACCGTCGCGGCGACGACGGCGACTCCCTCGGTGGCGATGGCTTCGGTGAGGTCCGCGAGGAGGCGGGGACGGCCGAAGGACTCGGCGACGAGCGTCACACGGCACTCGGCGGTGTCGCCCCAGTGGACGGGGACCGGAGCGCGCCCGAGCCGTCTCATCGTGTCGACGGCGGCGCAGCCGGCGCGGTGGACGGTGACGGATCCGCCACGGACCTGGAAGCCGGTGATCTCGTCGGGCGGTACGGGGGTGCAGCAGCCGGCCGGCCGTACGACGGCGTCGGTCGCGGTCGCCTCCGGCAGGTCGGCGTGGAGCTTGGCGCCCGAGCGCCGATCGGCGGCGAAGGAGACCGACGGGCGGGGATCGGCCTCGGGTGCTCTCACGGCTTCCGGGTGTGCCTGGAGCCAGGCGGTGATCGCGATGCGCGCGGCGGGGGTACGGGTGTGCTCCAGCCACTCGGGGGACGGCCCCGACGTGGCGTCCTGGGCGAGCAGCAGCTGCACGGTGTCGCCGTCGTTCAGCACCGTACTGAGCGTGGCCAGGCGCCCGTTGACACGGGCGCCGAGGCAGCCGTGGGCGGCGTCGCCGTGCTGCGCGTATGCGGCGTCGACGCAGCTCGCGCCGGCCGGCAGGCTGATCTTGCCGGGGCCGCTGCCGTCGGCGCGGAAGACGGTGATCTCCTGGTCCTCCGCGAGGTCCGCGCGCAAGGAGGTCCAGAAGGTGTCGGGGTCGGGGGTGGCCTGCTGCCAGTCGAGGAGCCGGGAGAGCCAGCCGGGGCGGGTGGGATCGACGCGCTCCCCGTCGTCGGCGGGCTCGGAGCCGTCACCGCCCGCCGGAGGGGTGTACGGGCTTCCGAGCGCGACCACGCCGGCCTCGGCGACCTGGTGCATCTGGTGCGTACGGATGAGGACTTCGGCGACGGCACCGTCCGGGGCGGCGACGGCAGTGTGCAGCGACTGGTACAGGTTGAACTTGGGGGCGGCGATGAAGTCCTTGAACTCGGAGATCACCGGGGTGAAGCACGTGTGGAGTTCCCCGAGGACCGCGTAACAGTCGGCGTCCTCGCCCACGAGGACGAGGAGCCGCCCGAAGTCGCTGCCCCGCAGATCACCGCGCTTGAGGCGGACACGGTGGACGGAGACGAAGTGCCGTGGCCGGACGAGGACCTCGGCGGCGATGTCCGCGTCCCTCAGAACGATGGAGACGCTGTCGGCGATGGCGGCGAGCGCGTCGCCCGCGCCGGTGTTCTCGGCGATCAGCGCCCGGGTCGCTTCGTACTCCTCGGGGTGGAGGATCGCGAAGACGAGGTCCTCCAGCTCGGTCTTGAGCGCCTGGACACCGAGCCGCTCGGCGAGCGGGATGAGGACGTCGCGGGTGACCTTGGCGATCCGGACCTGCTTCTCGGGTCGCATCACGCCGAGAGTGCGCATGTTGTGGAGCCGGTCGGCGAGCTTGATCGACATGACCCGGACGTCGTTGCCGGTGGCCACGAGCATCTTACGGAAGGTCTCCGGCTCGGCGGCCGCTCCGTAGTCGACCTTCTCCAACTTGGTGACGCCGTCGACGAGATACGCGACCTCGTCCCCGAACTCCCTACGAACCTGATCGAGCGTCACCTCCGTGTCCTCGACGGTGTCGTGGAGCAGGGCGGCGGTCAAGGTCGTGGTCTCGGCGCCGAGTTCGGCAAGGATCAGGGTGACCGCGAGCGGGTGGGTGATGTACGGCTCACCGCTCTTGCGGAACTGTCCGCGGTGCGAGTACTCCGCGAGGACGTACGCCCGGCGCAGCACGGCGAGGTCGGCGTCGGGATGGTGGGCGCGGTGCGCCTCGGCGACATGCCCGATGGCGTCGAGCAGCCGGTCCCTGGTGGTGGGACCGAGGAGAGCGGCGCGGCCCAGCCTGCGGAGGTCGATCCTCGGACGGGCGCGCCTGCGGCTGGGAGCGTCGGGGCCGGTGGCCTCCGCTGCGCTCACGGGATTGGTGGCCTCTGCGCTCATGGGGCACCTCCGGCGGCGTCGACCGGCGGTGGGCGGGCAAGGCGTGCCTGCCGGGCCGGTGCTTGATGCTACCGACCCCACCACGCAGCGCAGTCCCGCTCTCGCCCAGCGTGAAGCGGATCACCCATTCGAGCGACGGATCAGTCGTTGACTGTTTCGAATTCTCCGGCGCCGAGCCAGGACGGGTCGATCGTGCCCTCGGCGACGATGACGGCCGGGCCGGTCATCTCGATCTCGCCGTCGGGGTGCTCGGTGATGATCAGCGTGCCGCCGAGGACGTCCACGGTGTACGTGACGGGCGTACCGATCACGGCAGGGTCGGCGCCGTCCCGGCGGGCGGTGGCCACGGCGACGGCGCACGCGCCCGTGCCGCAGGAACGGGTCTCCGCGGCGCCGCGCTCGTGCACGCGCATCGCGACGTGGCGGGGGCCACGGTCGGCGACGAACTCGATGTTCACGCCGTCCGGGTAGACCTCGGCGGGGGCGTACGGCGGCTCGGTGAAGAGGTTGCCCGCGTGGTCGAGGCTGTCGACGAAGGCGACGGCGTGCGGGTTGCCCATGTTCACGTTGCGTGCGGGCCAGCTGCGGCCGTCGACGGTGACGACGACGCCGTCCTCGGGAAGGAGGGCGCGACCCATGGAGACGGTGACGGAGCCGTCCTTGTCGAGGTGGACCCGCTTGATCCCGCCGCGGGTGGCGACGGCGACCTCGCCGGCCGTGACGTGTCCGGCGTGCTGCAGGTAGCGGGCGAAGACACGGACGCCGTTGCCGCACATCTCGGCGACCGAACCGTCCGCGTTGCGGTAGTCCATGAACCACTCGGCCTCGTCGGCCATGGCCCTGGCCTCGGGGTGCGCCGCGCTGCGAACCACGTGCAGCAGCCCGTCGCCGCCGACACCGGCCCGTCGGTCGCACAGCCGCGCGACGGCCCCGGCGGGCAGCTCGACGGCGTTGTCGGCGTCGGGGACGATCACGAAGTCGTTCTCGGTCCCGTGGCCCTTGAGGAATGCGAGCGGCGAGGTCTGCGTGGTGGTCACGGGATCAACTGTACGGGTCGGGTCCGACAAGGTCCTCGACGGTCCACGGAGCGAGCGACGGCGTGCCGTCCGCCGGGGCGCAGGTCGGCGGGGCCGTAAGGCGCCCGGGCGGCGGGGTCAGCGAAGGCGTGCCACGCGCCAGACGGCCAGGACGACGAGGAGCGCGCTGAAGAACACGTACAGGGCGATCACCCGCCAGTTCGGCCGCTCGCCGGAGCCGCGGGCCGGGAGGCCCGGCCAGGTGTGGCCGACCTTGCGGGCGGCCATCATGCCCCAGCCCGCCGCGCAGGAGCTGATCAGCAGACCGAGCATGGCGACGACGGCGCCGCCCTCACCGGAACCGAAGGCGAGGGGGAAGGCGAACATCAGCGAGCCGACGGCGGCGAGACCCACGATGGGCGCGAGCTGCCAGATCCGCAGACGTCGCTGGGGCCGCAGTTCGACCTCGACCTCGTCGGCGTCGACCTCGACGGCGGTGCCTTCGGCGTCGTCCGGACCGTCCGGGCTCAAACCGGGCGCGTCACCCGGGGCTTCGCCCCGGATCGCGCCGTTCTGTTCTCTGTCGCGAGGGCCGGCCTCCATCGCCACGCGCCCTCCCACTCGGACTCCACTTGGTCGATCGATGCTCGATGATGGCACGCCGAAGACCACTGGAATGACGGGCATGGCGTCCCGATGCCATCACGTGATCAGGCTGTAACCGCTCGTTCGACCAACGCCAGCGCCTCTCGGGGGAGTTCCCGCCGGTGTTCTGCCGCACCGCTCAGCCAGTGAACCCGCGGGTCGCGCCGGAACCACGAATCCTGACGGCGCGCGAAGCGCTTGGTGGCGCGCACGGTCTCGGTGCGCGCCTCGTCCTCGGTGCACTCCCCCGCGAGCGCCGCGAGCACCTGCTGGTAGCCGAGCGCACGTGCGGCCGTGCGCCCCTCCCGCAACCCCTGCGCCTCCAGCGTGCGCACCTCCGCCACGAGCCCGGCCTCCCACATCCGGTCCACGCGCGTGGTGATCCGCTCGTCGAGCTCGGGGCGTTCCACGTCGACACCGATCTGCACGGTGTCGTAGACCGAGTCGTGCCCGGGCAGGTTGGCCGTGAAGGGCTTGCCCGTGATCTCGATGACCTCGAGCGCCCGGACGATGCGGCGGCCGTTGCTGGGCAGGATCGCCCGCCCGGCCTCGGGGTCGGCCGCGGCGAGGCGGAGATGCAGGGCACCCGAGCCCCGCTCCTCCAGCTCCGCCTCCAGGCGGGCCCGTACGACCGGGTCGGTGCCCGGGAACTCGAGGGCGTCGATGGCGCCGCGCACATACAGGCCGGAGCCGCCGACCAGGACCGGCGTACGGCCCGCGGCGAGCAACCGGTCGATCTCCGCACGTGCGAGGCGCTGGTACTCGGCGACGCTGGCCGCCTCCGTCACGTCCCAGATGTCGAGGAGGTGATGCGGGATGCCACCACGCTCCTCGAGCGTCAGCTTGGCGGTTCCGATGTCCATCCCTCGGTAGAGCTGCATCGAGTCGGCGTTGACGACCTCGCCGCCCAGCTGCTGGGCCAGAAATACGCCCAGATCGGACTTTCCGGCCGCAGTGGGACCGACGACGGCGATGACCCGCGGGGCGGGAGCTGCACTTCTCACCGCCCCAGTCTCGCAAACCTCTCGGCGGGTCCCCGAATGAGCGACGTGACGGCCCGCTTCCGGGTTCGTTGCCAGTTGCGAGGTTCCGACCGCCGGTTTCCGTACCGGCTGCGCCGGGTGGCGCAATGGGGCGCCCCAGGCGCCGCGGGGCTTCTCCCACACGAGTACGCTATGGAGTGGTAATGGGCGTTTTTGCAATGTTTCGCCGTAAGGGCAAGGAAGCTGCCGAGGCGTCAACGGAGGAGGCCCAGGTCGTCGCTCCGACAGAGACGCCGGAGGACGCGGAGAAGGCCGAGGCGTCCGCGCTCGGCACAGGGGACTCCGAGACCGAGGCGCCGGAGAGTGCCGGGGCCGGCGAGACCGCGGAGACGGCCGATGTCGCGGACGTGGTCGAGCCGGTGGAGATCCCGAAGCAGCAGTCGGTCGAGGCGGCCGCGGACAACGAGGCCGGCGAGAGCGCCCGGAAGTAGCGCCTGGATACAGGGCACGGCATACGGACCGACCGGAGGGAAGGTGACCCATGGGTCTCCTGGATTCACTGAAGGCCAAACTCGCCCCGGCCAAGGACAAGGTCTCCGATCTCGCGCAGCAGCACGGGGAGAAGATCGAGCACGGCGTCGACAAGGCCGCGAAGCTGGTCGACGAGAAGACCAAGGGCAAGTACAGCGCCAAGATCGAATCGGGCACCGGCAAGGCCAAGGGCGCCCTTGACCGGATCGCCCACAAGGACGACGGCCCGAAGGGCGAAGGCCCGACCCCGCCGCCGGCCGCCTGACGCACTGCGTCACCTGACGGTCCCTCCGCACGGCGGAGGGGCGGCGGGGGCGCCGCACCCCCGCCCGCCCCCCGGGGGGGGGGGGGGGCGGGGCGTGTAAAAAACAGTAA
>NZ_JBHJTL010000066.1:0-46575 GCF_042264065.1 Streptomyces sp. NPDC056222
GGGTTTGGGGGGGGGGGGGCGGGCCGCTGGCCCCCCGCCCCCCGCCCGCATCCCGACCCCACCAGGGCGCCGCTACTTCAGATACGGCCCCGCGGCACCGATCCGACCGGGCCCGTTCAGGACGTACACCCGCAGGTTGCCCTTCCCCGGAGCCGTGACGTTCAGGGTGCCGTTGGTGACGACCCGCTGGTCGCCGGTGACGGCGTCCGTGTAGGTGCCGTTCGGGATGCCCGTGAAGCCGGCCCCGCCGGTGACCGTGACCAGCGCGAAGCTGTCGGTCGTGCCGCTGGTGTAGCGGCGCTTGAACGCCATCGAGCCGCTGACGCCCTCGGTGGAGTACTGGCCCATCTGCAGGGCCGGGACCGCCCGGCGGATCTGGTTGAGCCGCTGGACGTGCTGTGCCAGCGGCTGGGCCAGGGTCTGGGCGACCGCGCCGCTCGCCGACTCGACGGTGGAGAAGCCGGAGGCCTTCACCTCCCCGGAGAGATGGTCGCCGAAGTAGGCACGGCCCGTGGTCGCCAGCGGGCAGGTGGGCCCGCAGTCGATCTTCTTGCCCTTCTGGAACTCGATCTCGGAGCCGTAGTACAGCGTCGGGATGCCGCGGAAGGTCCACATCAGCGACATGTTCTCCGCCCAGGCGTCGGTGCCGCCGGCGTAGCGTTCGCTGCTCTTGTTGGGACCGTAGTCGTGGCTGTCGACGTAGACGACGTTGTACGTGGCGTCGTTGTAGCTGTCGTCGGAGTCCTTGCCGTTGCCGAAGGCGTTCTGCGCGTCACCGAAGTTCATGTGCATCCGCATGTCGATGACGTTCATCCCGGAGAACCTGCTGTGGTCCGGCGCGTGGTAGGTGTTCCCGTTCAGGAAGGCGTTGTTCGACGTCGGCTGGTTCGCCGTGCCCTGCTGCTGCTCGTAGTCGTACATCTCCAGGGCTGCGGCCGCGTCGTCGAGCGCGTACTCCTTGCGCTCCTTCCAGGTGTAGAACTGGGCGGAGTGGTTGACCGAACCGCGGTTCCACTTGTCGTTGACGAAGGCCGCGACCTCGCCGAAGACGAAGAAGTTCCTCGCGGCCTCCGCCCCGAACCTCTGCGTGACACGCTCCTGGATGGCCGGCAGGAATCGCCGGTTCCAGGTGGTGCGCGGGATGTGGACGGCGGTGTCGACGCGGAAGCCGTCGACCCCCATGTCGATGTACTTGTCGTAGGCGCCGATCAGATAGTTCTGCACGGCCGTGGACTCGGTGTTGAAGTCGGCGAGATCGTCGTGCAGCCAGCAGGAACGGGAGTCCTCGCCCTCCCAGTTGCCGATCCAGCAGTTGTGGTAGAGCGACTTCGGGAACATGCCCGACGTGGGGTTCGGCCACTGGCAGTTGTAGATCCGGTAGCCCTCGGGGGAGGTGTACGGGGTCGGGGTGCCCCAGTTGACGCACGTGTTGCCCGTCGGCTCGGCCGTCGACCACAGATCGCCGTTGTAGTACGACTTGCCGGACTTGGGCTCGACGGAGAGTCCGTCGTACTCGAAGGAGGAGTTGGGCTCGTCGTAGTGCCAGCTCCACTGGCTGTCGCGGACGCCGTACACCTTCGGGGTGAACAGGCCCTTGGCGCCCCAGCGGGAGGAGTGGTTGTAGACGACGTCCTGGTAGATCTTCATGCCCTTGGCGTGGGCGGCGTTGATCAGGTCCTGGTACGAGGCGCCGGCCGACTCCAGCCGGGCGTCCACCCTGTAGAAGTCGTAGCCGTGGTACCCGTGGTAGTCGTAGTCGGACCGGTTGAGCACCACGGGGGTGATCCACACGGCGGAGAAGCCGAGCCCCTTGATGTAGTCGAGCTTGTTCACCAGGCCCTTGAAGTCGCCCCGGAACATGGGGTCGTCGTTGGCCGCGTTCCCGGACTTCGTGTGCTGGCTGCCGCCCCGGTTGTTCGAGGTGTCGCCGTCGTTGAAGCGGGCGGTCAGGACGAAGTAGATCGGGTCCTTGCGTGGGTCGGTGCCGAGCGGGCGGCCCGGGTCGGGGGCCGGGGGCGCCGTGCCGGTGGTCGCCCGGGCGGGCGCGGAGGCGGCGGAGGTGTTGCCTGCCGCGTCGCGGGCCCTGACCGTGTACGTGTAGGCGGTGTTCTCCTCCAGATTCGCGTCGGAGAGGACGGTGGAGCCCACGTCGGTGACCGTCGTGCCGCGGGTGCCGCCCGTACGTGTCACCTGATACCCCGTCACCCCCTTGTCGTCGGTGGCGGGCTCCCAGCTGAGGACGACGGAGATGCCGTCGGCGCTCGCCTCGACCCCGGCGGGCACGCCGGGCGCCTCGGTGTCGGGGACCTCGGCGGCACACGGGTCGGCGGCGTTGCCGGTGACGACCTTGTCCTTGACGGTCGTCGTACCGGCGGACAGCGCGTAGTTCGCGCCGTTGTTGTTGTCCCAGACGCCGTTGCCGTTGTTGAAGACGGCGCTCATGGCGGTGGCCGCGCCCAGGTCCACGGTCCGCTTCCACCAGCCGGTGCAGGCGGCCTCCATGCCGACGCCCGGGACGGCGGTCCAGGCTCCGCCGGCCGGGGCGTAGTGCAGGTTGGCGGTGGTCCAGCCGAGGGCGGCCGTGGAGTAGTAGACGGTGGCCAGGTTGCCGGGCTCGGGCTCGCCCGGGTCGTCGGCGCACGGGTCGGAGTGGGCGACCACGCCGTCCTTCACCGTGATGGCGCCGGTTCCCAGGTCGTAGTTCCGGCCGCCGTTGTTGTCCCAGGTGCCGGTGCCGTTGTTGAAGGTGGCCTGGAGCCCTTCGGCGGAGCCCAGGGCGACGGTCTTCTTCACCCAGTCCGTACAGGCCGCTTCCATCGCGACGCCGGGGACGGTGGTCCAGGCGCCGCCGTCGGGCGCGTAGTGGAGGTTGTGGGCAGACCAGTTCCTCGTCTTCGTGTAGTAGAAGACCGTCGCCGTGTTGTCCGCTGCCGCGGCGGGGGCCGTGGGCACGGTGGCCGGGCCGGCGGGGGGTACGGCGGAGAGCAGCCCGAGCAGGCAGGCGGCGGCCGCGGCTGCCGCCGGGGCGCGTCCGAACCGCCGGAAGGGAGTGCGTCGCATACGTCACTTCTCCGGAGCAGGGCCGCGACGGGGAGGTCGCGGCGGTCGATGGACCCCGCTCACTCCGAAGCGCCTCGGACCGGAACGGGAGGGCTGCCACCCCCTCTCTGAAAGGGCAGTCAGCAACTTGCAGCAAGCGTTTGCGAGAGCGGAAGTTACCCGTGCATGACACGCGCGTAAAGAGTCCGGGACGGAATCCGTGACGAACGGGGCCGGCGTCGTGCCGGTGCCGCCGGTGCGGGCGGCGGCGGGCTTCGCGCACGTGTTCGTCCGCGACTGGCGGGCAGCCCCAAGGGCGCCCCGCGCCCGCGGGGTCGAGCACGGCGGGGTGGTGCCCCGCCGGCCCGGTGGGCCGGGCCCGCGCACCGTTCCCTCGGCGTGCCGCATAGAGTCGACCTCGGCCCGTGACCAGTCGCCCGACCGGCGTACCGGATCAGTGCCCGCCCCCGTACCGTCGCACCACCCCGAGGAGCACTCCGTGACCGACGCGGCGTCCACCGCCACGCAGCAGAAGATCGCCCGGGAACTCGAGGTTTCCCCGACGTTCGACCCGCTCGCCGAGATCGAACGCCGGGTGGCCTTCCTCACCGAGCGCCTCACCTCCACGGGGCTGCGCGCCCTGGTGCTCGGGATCAGCGGCGGTGTCGACTCCACGACCGCGGGCCGGCTCTGCCAGCTGGCCGTCGAGCGGGCCCGTGCCGCCGGACACGACGCCACCTTCTACGCCATGCGCCTGCCCTACGGCGTCCAGGCCGACGAGAAGGACGCCCAGCTCGCGCTGGGCTTCATCGCCGCCGACCGGGTCCTGACCGTGGACGTCAGGCCGTCGAGCGACGCCGCCCTCGACGCCGCCCTGGCCGGCGGCGTGACCTTCCGGGACGCCCACCACCAGGACTTCGTCCAGGGCAACATCAAGGCCCGCCAGCGGATGATCGCGCAGTACGCCGTCGCGGGCGCCCACGACGGCCTCGTCGTCGGCACCGACCACGCGGCGGAGGCCGTCTCCGGCTTCTTCACCAAGTACGGCGACGGCGCGGCCGACGTCGTCCCGCTGACCGGTCTGACCAAGCGCCGTGTGCGCGCCGTCGCCGAGGCGCTCGGGGCCCCCTCCGTGCTGGTGTGGAAGACGCCCACGGCCGACCTGGAGACCCTCGACCCGGGCAAGCCCGACGAGGACGCGCTCGGGGTCACCTACGACGACATCGACGACTTCCTGGAGGGCAAGCCGGTCGCGGAGACTGCCTTCGCCTCCATCGTCCGCCGCTACGAGCTCACCGACCACAAGCGCCGGCTCCCGATCGCTCCCTGAGAGTGACGTGCGACCACCATCCGGACGTCAGCCCGCGTGGCGGGCGTCCGGAAGGTGGTCCGCTTGGTGTGCCCTCGGAATCCCACGGGTCCACTCGAAGGAGACAACGGCATGTTCGGACAGACGAAGGCGTTCAGCGGCTTCTCGGTCGACGATCTCGGCAAGGCCCGCCAGTTCTACGGCGAGACCCTCGGCCTCCCGGTCGAGGAGAGCGGGCAGGGCGACATGCGGATGCTGACCATCAAGCTGGGGAGCGGCGCGAACATCTTCGTCTACCCCAAGGACAACCACACGCCCGCGTCCTTCACGATCCTCAACTTCCCCGTGGACGACATCGAGGTGGCCGTCGACGAGCTGACGAAGCGGGGCGTGAGCCTGGAGCGCTACGCGGAGTTCGAGCACGATGCCAAGGGTGTCGTCAGGGGCCCGGGCCCCGAGGGTCCGGCCGCGATCGCCTGGTTCACCGACCCGGCGGGCAACGTGCTCTCCGTCCTCCAGGAGTAGTCGGCCGTACGGCGACGGCCGGGCGTCCGCGTTTCTCCCCGCGCCGGTGAGGGAAGCCGCCGCCCGAGGAGGCGCATCATGACCGCACACGACAGCGGCGGACGTGAGGGCGAGGCCGCCCACGCCCATGCCCAGTACCAGCGCGACAAGGCGGAGAACCTGCTGCAGCGGGCACGGAGCAGCACCGACGCCGAGGAGGCCGCCCGCCTGCGGGAGCGGGGAGAACGGCTCAAGGAGCGCAGCGAACGGGCCCTGAGCCAGGAGCACGAGCCCTGGCCCGACGATCTCCACGAGAGGTACCCCGGCTAGGGGGGTCGTTCCGGCGGGAGTGCTGTTCCGGCTGTGAATGAGATGGCCCGAACGGCCCGGCCCGGCGTGCACCCCGCCGGGCCGCGGCCTGCAATGGAGGGATGACCGCGCCTCCGGACGACTGCCTCGCGCGCAACGAGTGGATCTGCGGCGCCTATCTGTCCTCCCGGAGCGAGATCCTCGGCGACGCCGTCGTCCAGCATCTGGAGATCACCGCGATCTCCGTCGCCCTCGCGCTGCTGCTCGCCGTGCCCCTCGCCGTCCTGGCCCGGCGTTGGCGCTGGGGGGCCGGCCCGGTCCTGGGGGTCACCACGATCCTGTACACGATCCCGTCCCTCGCGATGTTCTCGCTGCTCCTGCCGCTGTACGGGCTCAGCGCCTCGCTCGTCGTCGCCGGGCTCGTGCTCTACTCCCTCACCCTGCTCGTACGGAACTTCCTGGCCGGCCTCCGCGCCGTCCCCGAGGACACCCGCCAAGCCGCACGCGGCATGGGATACGGGCCCGTCCGCCTGCTGCTCGCCGTCGAGCTGCCGCTCGCGCTCCCCGCCGCGATGGCGGGGCTGCGCATCGCCACGGTCTCCGCCGTCTCCCTCGTCACCATCGGCGCGATCGTCGGACACGGAGGCCTCGGCAACCTCATCTACTCCGGAATGAACACCTACTTCAAGGCGCAGGTCCTCACGGCCTCCGTCCTCTGCGTGATCATCGCCGTCGTCGCCGACCTGCTGCTGCTCGGCCTGCAACGGCTGCTCACGCCGTGGACGGCCCGCTCCCGCGGGCAGGCCGCGTGAACACCCTCTCCGCCACCTGGGACTGGCTCTCCGACGCCGCCAACTGGTCCGGCGACAACGGGGTCTGGCACCGGCTCGCCGAACACCTCTTCCTGACCGTCGTCTGCCTCGCGCTCAGCTGCGCCCTCGCCCTCCCGGTCGCCCTGGTCCTCGGCCACCTCGGCAAGGGCGGAGCCCTCGCCGTCAACCTCTCCAACGTCGGCCGCGCCGTGCCCACCTTCGCCGTCCTCGTCCTGCTGCTGCTCAGCCCGATCGGCACGTACGGGGACTGGCCGACGGTCATCGCGCTCGTCCTCTTCGCCGTACCGCCGCTGCTCACCAACGCGTACGTCGGGATGCGGGGCGTCGACGCCGATGTCGTACGGGCCGCGCGGGGGATGGGCATGACCGGAACGCAGATGATGTTCCGGGTCGAGATGCCGTTCGCGCTCCCGTTGATCCTCACCGGAGTCCGTATCGCCGCCGTGCAGCTCGTGGCCACCGCGACCGTCGCGGCGCTCGCAGGCGGCGGCGGCCTCGGCCGGATCATCACCGCCGGCTTCAACCTCGCCTCCACCCCGCAGGTCGTCGCGGGCGCCGTCCTCGTCGCCGCTTTCGCGCTCGTGGTCGAGCTCGTCTTCGTGGGGGCGCAGCGGCTCGCCCCGGCCTGGGCGCGGGGGAGCGCGGGATGAGGGGGCGGAGCGTCGCCGCGGGTGCGGTGGCGCTGTGCGCCGTCCTCACCGGCTGTGCAACCGGCCCCTCGCTGGAGAACCGGGGCGAGGTCACGGGCTCACCCGGCGACAGCCGCCATCTGACCATCGGCAACGCCGGATTCACCGAGAGCGATCTGCTCGCCCAGATGTACGCCCTCCTGCTCGAACAGGCCGGATACAGCACAAGGATCATCTCGGTCACCAACCGGGAGATCTACGAACCGGCCCTGGAGAGCGGCCAGATCGACGTCGTCCCCGAGTACGCGGCGACGTTCGCCGACTGGCTGAACGCCAAGGTCGACGGTCCCGAGGCGCCGACCGTCGGCTCGCCCGACCTCGCCGCGACGATGACCGCCCTGCGCAGGCTCGCCGGCTCGCGCGGGCTGACCGTCCTCGACGCCGGAGAGGCCGTCGACCAGAACGCCTTCGCCGTCACCGCCGCGTACGCCACCGAGCACCGGCTCAAGACCCTCAGCGACCTGGGCGCGGCGAAGCTGCCGGTGCGGCTCGCGGCGGGCGACGAATGCGTCCAGCGGCCGTACTGCGCGCCCGGCCTGAGAGAGACGTACGGCATCGACATCACCGGCGTCGACCCGAAGGGTGTGGGCACCACGCAGGCCAAACAGGCCGTGCAGAGCGGTCAGGACCAGATGGTCCTGACGACGACCACCGACGCCACGCTCGACGACTTCGGTCTGGTCCTGCTCGCCGACGACAAGCACCTGCAGAACGCCGACCACATCGTCCCGGTCGTCAACCACTCCCGCGCGGGCGGCGAGGGCGTGACGAGCGCCCTCGACCGCCTCAACACGGTCCTGACCACGGCCGATCTCGCGAACATGAACGAGCGGGTCGACAGCTGGCGCCGCCTCCCGGAGGACGTCGCGAGGACGTATCTCCAGCAGAAGAAGCTCATTCCCGCGAGCTAGGAACGGCTCCGGAGCGTCGGTGCGGGGTGGGGCGTTTTGTGACAGCGACCCCTCGCGCCGGTGGAGGGTGACCAACTGGAGCGGCCGGACCTACCAGATCGTCAATGTGCAGACGGACAAGTGCATGACGGTGGCCGGTGGGCGCTCCACCGACAACAACATGCCGCTCGTCCAGTTCACCTGCGACTCGGACGCCTCCCGCCGCTGGACCGCACGTCTGGCCGGTTGACCGCCGCGTGGGTTATCCACCCCCTCAGGCGTCCGCCACCGAGTCGAACTCGACCTCCCCCCGCCCGACTCCCCGAGCCTCGGCGCCCACCGAACGCCGCAGTGCCTCGTGCAGCTTGGCGGGGGTGAGGACGCCGAGGAATCGCGGGCCGTCGAGGACCGCCACCCAGCCCGCGTCGTGCTGGAGCATCTCGCCGAACGCCTGCTTCAGCGGGGCGCCCACCGACACCCAGGCATCCATACGGCGGGCCAGGTCGCCCACCGTGCCCTCCTGGCCGGCGAGGTCGAGGGTGTCGGCGGCCACCCAGCCGTGCAGGTCGCCGTCGCCGCCGAGGACCACTGCCCAGCGCGCCCCGTCGGCGCGCAGCCGTGCCGCCGCGTCGGCGGCCGGCTCGTCCAGGCGGGCGACCGACGGCTGTTCCAGGTCGTCCGGCTCGACCTCGGTGACCGAGAGACGCTTGAGACCCCGGTCCGCGCCGACGAACTGGGCGACGTACGGCGTGGCGGGAGTGCCGAGCACCGCCGCCGGCGTGTCGAACTGCTCGATGCGGCCCTCCCCGTACACGGCGATCCGGTCGCCCATCCGGACGGCCTCCTCGATGTCGTGGGTGACCAGGAGGACGGTCTTGCGCACGGTGGCCTGGAGGTTCAGGAACTCGTTCTGGAGGTGCTCGCGGACGACCGGGTCGACCGCACCGAAGGGTTCGTCCATCAGGAGCACCGGCGGGTCGGCGGCGAGCGCGCGGGCCACGCCGACGCGCTGGCGCTGTCCGCCGGAGAGCTGGGCCGGATAGCGGCCGCCGTAGACCTTGGGGTCGAGGCCGACCAGATCGAGGAGTTCGGCGGCGCGGGCGCGGGCCCGGGCCTTCCTCCAGCCGATCAACGAGGGCACGGTCGCGGTGTTGTCGAGGACCGTCCGGTGCGGGAAGAGCCCGACCTGCTGGATCACGTAGCCGATGTTCCTGCGCAGTTCGACCGGATCGACCTTCGCGACGTCCTCCCCGTCGACCAGGACGCGGCCCGACGTCGGTTCGATGAGCCGGTTGACCATCATCATCGTGGTCGTCTTGCCGCAACCGGACGGCCCGACCAGGGTGACCAGTTCGCCCTCGGCGACGTCGAACGACAGGCCGTCGACGGCCGTGGTGCCGTCCGCGTACACCTTGCCGACCTGCTCGAACCGGATCATGGATCCACGCTAGGAGCGTCGGGGGCGGTGCGCACGGGGGCCGGGACCGTCCGGGGTTCCGACAGCCCGCTGAACGCCGTCTCTTGTCATGACCCTTGCGAGGCGCTCCATCGGACTGCTATTCATCCGTTAGGAAACTTTCCTTCCAATCCATCGTTCCGGGAGACCCCCATGACATCGGCACGATCGGCACGTCACCATCTGCGCTCACTGGGTGCCGCCGGCACCGCGGTGACCGCCCTGCTCCTCGGCCTCGCCGCCGCACCACCGACGGCGGTGGCAGCCCCCGTCACCCATGAGGCCGAGAGCGCCACGGTCTCCAGCGGCGCGGTCGAGTCCAACCACACCGGCTTCACGGGCTCGGGGTTCGTCAACTACGACAACACCGCGGGCAGTTACGTCCAGTGGAACGTCAGTGCCGCGCAGGCCGGCACCGCGACCCTCACCCTGCGCTACGCCAACGGCACCCCCACCAACCGCCCCATGGACATCTCCGTCAACGGCGCGGTCGCGGCCTCCGGCAAGGCCTTCGCGGGCACCGGCGCCTGGACCACCTGGACCACCACCACCGTCACCGCCAACCTCAAGGCCGGCGCCAACACGATCCGCGCCACCGCCACCACCGCCAACGGCGGCCCCAACGTCGACCACCTCAAGGTCGACACCGCCGCGCCCGTCGCCGACACACCGGCCGCGATCAACGGTCAGCTGAAGGTCTGCGGCACCAAGCTCTGCAACCAGTACGGCAAGCCCATCCAGCTGCGCGGCATGTCCAGCCACGGCACGCAGTGGTACAGCCAGTGTCTGACCGGCGGCTCGCTCGACGCGCTCGCCAAGGACTGGAAAGCCGACGTCCTGCGCGTCTCCACCTACGTCCAGGAGGACGGGTACGAGACCGACCCGCGCAAGTACACCGACCTGGCCCACTCGCTCATCGAACAGGCCACCGCGCGCGGCATGTACGTGATCGTCGACTGGCACATGCTCGACCCCGGCGACCCGCACTACAACCTCGCCCGGGCCAAGACCTTCTTCACCGAGATCGCCCAGCGCCACGGCGCCAAGACCAACCTGCTCTACGAGATCGCCAACGAGCCCAGCGGCGTCGCCTGGTCCCGGATCAAGAGCTACGCCGAACAGCTGATCCCCGTCATCCGCGCCAAGGACGCCGAGACCCCGATCCTCGTCGGCACGCGTGCGTGGTCCTCGCTCGGTGTGTCCGAGGGCGCCGACGAGTCCGAGATCGTCGCGAACCCGGTGAACGCCGCCAACATCATGTACACCTTCCACTTCTACGCGTACTCGCACCGCGACGAGTACCTGAACACCCTCTCCCGCGCCGCCGACAAGCTGCCCGTCTTCGTCACCGAGTTCGGCACCCAGAACTACGCGGGTGAGGGCGCCAACGACTTCGCGATGACCCAGCGGTTCCTCGACCTCATGGCCGCCAGGAAGATCAGCTGGGTCAACTGGAACTTCTCCGACGACAACCGCAGCGGAGCCGTCTTCAACGTCGGCACGTGCGCCGACAACGGGCCGTGGGCCGGCACGGGCTCCCTCAAGCCGGCCGGTGTCTGGATCCGCGACCGCATCAGGACGGCCGACGACTTCCCGACCTCCTGACCCACCTCGATACGCCCCCGCCCGCACCCTGTGATCCACTGGGCGGGCGGGGGCGTATTGAACAGGAGCAGCATTGACCAGCTACCGCCAGCCCGGCCTCGTCCTCACCGACCGTCGCTTCACCGTGCCGCTCGACCACGCGGACCCCGAAGGCGAACAGATCGAGGTCTACGGCCGTGAGGCCGTCGCGAGCGACAAGTCCGGGGACGACCTGCCGTGGCTGGTGTACCTGGAGGGCGGGCCCGGCTTCGGGGCCCGCCGCTTCATCGGCCGCCAGGCCTGGCTCGGACGGGCCGTCCAGGAGTTCCGCGTCCTCCTGCTCGACCAACGCGGCACCGGCAACTCCACCCCCGCCAACCGCCAGACCCTGCCCCTGCGCGGCACCCCCCGGCAGCAGGCCGACCATCTCGCACACTTCCGGGCCGACTCGATCGTCCAGGACTGTGAACTGATCCGGAAGCGGCTCACCGGCGGAGCCCGATGGACCGTGCTCGGCCAGAGCTTCGGCGGCTTCTGCGCCACCCACTATCTGTCCACGGCCCCCGAGGGCCTGCGGACGGTCCTGATCACCGGCGGGCTGCCGTCCCTGCACGCCACCGCCGACGAGGTCTACCGGGCCGCCTACCCCCGTATCCGGCGCAAGGTCGAGGCCCACTACGCCCGCTACCCCCAGGACGTCGACCGCGCCCGCGCCATCGCCGCCCACCTGCACGCGCACGAGGTGACCCTCCCGTCCGGCGGGCGGCTCACCCCGGCCGCGTTCCAGTCCCTCGGGATCCTCCTCGGCAGCGGCGAGGGCACCCACCAGCTCCACTTCCTGCTGGAGGACGCCTTCGTCCCCACACCCGCCGGGCCCGCGCTCTCGGACGCCTTCCTGGAGAACGTCCAGGCCGCCCTCTCGTACGCCGGACACCCGCTCTACGCCCTGCTCCACGAAGCCATCTACGCCCAGGGGCAGGGCCCCACCGCCTGGGCCGCCGAACGCGTCCGCGCCGAGTTCCCGGAGTTCGACGCGGAGAAGACCCTCGCCGGCGACGCACCGCTCCTGTTCACGGGCGAGACCGTCCATCCCTGGC
This sequence comes from Streptomyces sp. NPDC056222, assembly GCF_042264065.1. Classification (NCBI taxonomy): domain Bacteria; kingdom Bacillati; phylum Actinomycetota; class Actinomycetes; order Kitasatosporales; family Streptomycetaceae; genus Streptomyces; species Streptomyces sp. NPDC056222. The sequence goes on from NZ_JBHJTL010000066.1 coordinate 11,711, forward strand.
ACTTCGAGACCGACCCCGCCCTGCGCCCGCTGCGCGAGACGGCCCGGCTGCTCGCCGAACGGAAGGTCTGGGCGCCGCTCTACGACCCCGCCCGCCTCGCCGCCAACGAGGTGCCCGTCGCCGCCGCCGTCTACCACGACGACCTGTACGTGGACACCGCGCACTCCCTGGAGACCGCCCGCGCGATCCGGGGCCTGCGGACCTGGGTCACGGACGAGTTCGAGCACGACGGCGTCCGGGCCGGCGGCCCCCGTGTCCTGGACCGGCTGCTCGCGCTCGCCCGGGGAGAGGTCTGATCGGCCCGGGCGGGATCCGATGTGCCGGGGATAGGATTCGCCGCGCAATCGGGCAGCAATCGAGGTGAGCACGCGGGAGGCCGGGATGGCGGGGAACGACGTGCCGGCGTCCGGACGGGAGCTGAAGTTCCGCGCCCTGATGGCCGAGCTGCGCCGCGGCATCCTCGACGGCACCTGGCCACCCGGCTCCAAGCTCCCCACCGAGCGGGCCCTGGCCACGGAGACCGGCCTCTCCGTGACCACGGTCCGCCGCGCGTACGAGGACCTCGTCGCGCTCGGCCTCGTCGAACGCCGCCAGGGCGCGGGGACCTTCGCCGCACATCGACCGGACGACGACTCGGCGACAGCCGCCGGCCGCAGGGTCGTCGGGGTGCTCGTCCCCGACACCACCTTCTACTACCCCCGCGTCCTCCAGGGCATCGAGCGGGAGCTCGCCGCGGCCGGCGCCCGGCTCGTCCTCGCCTGCTCGCACTACGACCCCGACGAGGAGGACGCCGCCGTCCGGCGGCTGCTCTCCTCCGGCGTCCACGGGCTGCTGCTCGTCCCCTCCCTGCACACGGCCACCGACCCGGGCCGGCGCGCCGACGAACTCCTCGCGCTGTCCGTCCCGGCGGTCCTCGTCGAGCGTCGGCTCGCCGCGTACGGCCCGGGCGACCCCACCGAACACGTCTGCACCGACCACGAGGGCGGCGCCTACGACGCGGTACGCCATCTGCGGGCCCTCGGCCACGAACGGGTCGCGCTCCTCGTCCGCACCGACGCACCGACCACCCAGCCCATCGAGTCCGGTTTCGACCGGGCCGTCGCCGACCTCGGCCTCCACGAGCCGCTGCGCGTACGGGACGCGGGGGACCGCTGGAACCCCGAACGGGCCGATCGCGCCGTCGCCGAACTGCGGGGAGCGGGGGTCACCGCCGGGCTCTGCTTCGGCGACCGCGAGGCCGCGCTCGTGCTCGCCGCCGCCCGCCGCGCGGGGCTGCGCGTCCCCGAGGACCTTGCCCTGATCAGCTACGACAACGAGTTCGCGGACGTCGCGGAGACCCCGCTGACAGCCGTCTCACCGCCCAAGTTCCAGGTCGGCAGGCTCGCCGCGCAGATCCTGCTGCGCCGGCTCGCCGACGGCGACGCCTCCCCGCTGCACCAGGTGCAGCTGCGGCCCCGGCTCGTGGTCAGGGCGTCCTGCGGCGCGGGGGCGCGTGGTGCGGGCGGGCGCAAAAGTCCAAGAAGTGAGTCCTGATTGCTCATTGATCGCTCGTGGCAGGGCGGATAGAACTCGGTCCGGACCACCCATGAGGAGAGGACCGGACATGACCACCCACGTCAGTGCCGAGATCGCCAGCCAGCCCGACTGCTGGCGGCGCGCGGCGGACACGGCCGCCGACCACGCCGATCTGCTGCCCCGGCGCGGTGAGCGGATCGCGGTCGTCGGCTGCGGCACCTCGTACTTCATCGCCCGCGCCTACGCGGCCCTGCGCGAATCCCTCGGCCAGGGCGAGACCGACGCCTTTCCCGCCTCCGACGAGACCCCGCTCGGGCGGGGCTACGACCGGATCGTCGCGCTCACCCGTTCCGGTACGACGACGGAGGTCGCGACGCTCCTCGCCCGGGCTGCGGGCCGCATCCCGACCCTCGTCCTGACCGGCGTCCCGGACAGCCGCGCGGCGCACCACGCGGACCGGGTGATCGGCCTCGACTACGCCGACGAACGCTCCGTGGCCCAGACCCGGTTCGCCACCACGGCCCTCCAACTGCTGCGCGCGGGGCTCGGGGTGGACCTCGCCCCGTCGATCGTCGACGCCGAACTGGCCCTGTACGAACCGCTGCCGACGGCCTGGGAGCAGCGCCGCCAGTTCACCTTCCTCGGTACGGGCTGGACCGTCGGACTCGCCGACGAGGCCGCGCACAAGCTCCGTGGTGTGGCGCGCGCATGGACGGAGTCGTACGCGGCGATGGAGTACCGCCACGGGCCGATCATCATCAGCGACCGGTCCAGCCTCGTGTGCTGTCTGGGCCCGGCACCGGCCGGCCTGCGGGACGAAGTGGAGGCCACCGGGGCGCTGTTCGCCGCCGACGCCATCGATCCGGTGGCCGCCCTGGTGCGTGCCCAGCGACTCGCCGTCACGCTCGCGGTGCGGCGCGGGCTCAACCCGGACCGTCCCCGCCATGCGTCGCGCTCGGTGATCCTTTCCGGAGCGATCCGGGTCTGAGGCCGTATCCTGCGGCCATGATCGACACGAGCATCACGCAACTCGAAGACATGCCCGGTGACTGGCAGCGCGCGCTCGCCGTGGTCGCCCACCCGGACGACCTCGAGTACGGCTGCGCCGCGGCCGTCGCCGGCTGGACGGACGAGGGCAAGGAGGTCGTCTACGTCCTCGCCACCCGCGGCGAGGCCGGCATCGACTCGCTCGACCCCGCCGCCTGCGGCCCACTGCGCGAGCAGGAGCAGCGGGCGAGCGCGGCCGTCGTCGGGGTGCCGACGGTGGAGTTCATGGACCACCGGGACGGCGTGATCGAGTACGGACTCGGCCTGCGCCGCGACATCGCGGCGGCGATCCGCAGGCACCGTCCCGAGCTGGTCGTCACCCTGAACCACCGTGACACCTGGGGCACGGGTGTGGGCGGCTTCTGGAACACCCCGGACCACGTGGCCGTGGGCCGCGCGACGTTGGACGCGGCGGGCGACGCGGGCAACCGCTGGATCTTCCCCGAACTGACCGAGCAGGGCCTGGAGCCGTGGAACGGCGTCCGCTGGGTGGCGGTCGCCGGCTCCAACACCCCGACCCACGCCGTCGACGCCACGCCCGGCGAGGAGCGCGCCGTCCAGTCCCTCCTGGCCCACCGCGCCTACATCGAGGCCCTCACGGACGAGGACCCGGAGTCCTACATCCGCACGTTCCTCGACGGCAACAACCGGCGTTTCGCGCCGCGCTACGGCGACCGGCCGACCGTCGCCTTCGAGCTCTTCCCCCGCTGAGGCCCGTCCGAACGGCGTGCGGCCTTCCTCTCGCGGTGCCGAGCACCTAACCTGACGATCCGTCAGGACGTGGGGGGTGCATGATGATCGACACGCTCGACACGGAGATCCCGGACGGCGAGGAGCGGCTCACGCTCGATGTCGAGAACGGCGTCGGGGTGCTCACCCTCTGCCGGCCCGAGAAGCTCAACGGGTGGAGCTGGGAGGCCAGTCGGCAGCTCGGGCTGATGGCCGATCGGATCCGGTTCGACGAGAGGGTGCGGGTCGTACTTCTGCGGGCCGAGGGGCGGGCGTTCTGTGCCGGGATCGATGTCTCCGCGCCCGGTGGGGGTATCACCGGGCATACGGTCGCCGAGCGGATCCAGCGGTACGACGAGGGCATTCGCTGGGTCCATGAGCGCTTCGCCGTCTTCGCCCGGCTGCCCCAGCCGGTGGTGGCCGCCGTCCAGGGGTACTGCCTCGGCTTCGGGTTCGAGCTCGCGCTCATGGCGGACGTCCGGATCGCCGCCGACGACGCCGTCTTCGCCCTGCCCGAGGCGACCCTCGGCGTCGCCGTCGACGCGGGCGGTGACCTGAGGATCGCCCGCGAGGCGGGCGCCGGCTGGGCCAAGTACCTCGCGCTCACCGGCCGCCGTATCGACGCCGCCACCGCCGAACGGCTCGGGCTCGTCCAGCTCGTCACACCACACGACGAGCTGGACCGCGCCGCCCGCGAGACCGCGGCCGCCATCGCGGCGAACGCGCCGCTCGCGGTCCGCGCCGTCAAGCGGAACATCGACGCCTACGCCGATCACGCCATGGCCGCGACCCTCGACCGCACCGCCCTCGCCGCGGCGCTCACCCTCTCCTCGGACGACGCCCGTGAGGGCTACGGGGCGAAGGCCGCCCGCCGGCCCCCACGCTTCGAGGGCCGCTGACTCACCCCTGCGGGGCCGGCTTGAGGACGGCGAAGGGGGCTCCGAACGGGTCCGCCAGCCAGGCGATCCGGCCCACGTCGGGGATGTCCGCCGCCGGCATGAGGACAGAGCCGCCGTTGCCCTGCGTTCGCACCGCGGTGTCGTCCACGTCCGCCACCGCGAAGTACGGGATCCAGCGCGCGTGGTCCCCGCCCTCCTGGAGCTCGGCGATCCCGCCGAACGAAGCGTCCTGCTGGTCGCCCTCGGCCGTGGACAGCACCCGGTAGGTCATCCCCGGCGCGTCCATGTCCTGCGAGCGCCAGCCGAACAGCTTGCCGTAGAACTCCACGGCGGCCCGCGGGTCCGGGACGTGCAGCTCCGCCCAGCACAGCGTGTTGTCCTCGGAGGTCTTCTCCAGACCCTTCACCGAGCCCGGCTGCCACACCGCGAAATCGGCGCCGCCCGGATCGGTCAGCTGCGCCATCCGCCCGGCGTCCATGACGTCGAAGGGCTGCGCGCGCACCCTGCCTCCGGCGCTCTCCGCGGTCTTGGCCGTGGCGTCGGCGTCCGGAGTCTGGAAGTACACGGTCCAGGAGGAGCGCGCGCCCTCCTCGGTCAGCGGCCCGAGCGCGGCGACCGTGCGGCCGTCCTGCTGGAAGAAGCCGTAGCCGCCGGCGTCCGGCCCGGCCGAGGCGAACTCCCAGCCGAAGACGGCGGTGTAGAACCCGGCGGCGACCGCCGTGTCGGGACTGCCCAGGTCGATCCAGCTGGGGGAGCCCTTGGTGAAGTCCGTACCGAGCATGTCGTGCCCTGCCTTTCCACGTCTGGAGGTCGTCCGGCCACCCTCGCCGATCCTCCACGCTCGGCCCCGCCCCCGCAGCCGCAGGCGCCCGTGTTCATCCGCGTGGACCAGCGTGATTCGCGCGATCCGCGTGGGCCGGCGCGCTCACTCCCTGAACCGCCCCCGCCCCAACTGCTCGCGCACCGGCACCACGGGATCGTTGACCAGGGCCCGGCGCTGCCAGTTCGCGCCGTCGACCACCAGCGTGTGCCCGGAGACGAACCGGGCGTACGGGGAGGCCAGGAAGGTCGCCGCCCAGCCCAGCTCGCGCGGGTACCCCACGCGGAGGGCGGGCTGCCGGGTGTCCTGGTGCGGCGCCCGGTCGAGGGCGCCCCGGATGTCGGACGTCATGTCCTCGTGCGGCATCAGCCCCGGCACCAGGCCGTTGACCTGGATCCCGTACGGTCCCCACTCCACGGCCAACGTCTCCACCAGGTTCTTGACCCCGGCCTTCGCCGCCGCCGAGTGGGCGAAACCGGGACCGCCGGTCCAGGCGTACGAGGCGCCCACGTTCACGACGGATCCTGGAGTCCCCGCCGCGAGGTGGCGGCGGGCGAACTCCCGGGTCATGAACCAGGTGCCCGTCAGCGTGACGTCGACGACCGCACGCCAGCCGTTCGGCGTCAACTCCTCGGCCGGTACGGGGAAGTTGGCCGCCGCGTTGTTGACCAGGACGTCCGGGCGGGAGCCGAGCGCCGCCTCGCAGGAGGAGAAGACCCCGGCGACGGCCTCGGCGTCGCGGATGTCGCAGACGGCGGTCGCCACCCGCCTCCCGCCGATGCCGGCCAGCTCGTCCCGCGCCGCCTCCAGCCGGGCGGCCCTACGCCCGACGATCAGCAGCTCCGCCCCGAGCCGGGCGAACTCCGCGGCGATCGCTTTCCCCAGTCCCGACCCGCCCCCGGTCACCAGGACCACCCGCCCCTCGTACGTCCCCGGTGGCAGCGCGGTGGCGCCGAGCGGGGGAGGGGCGGGGAGTCCCGGCAGGTCCGGCGCTTCGTCGGTCATGCCGCATCGATAGCGCGAGACGGTCAAGAACTGAAGACCCGTCGGCCCCCGGTCGTCGCGGCCCCTGCCGCGACCTTGCGGTCCAGGTCTTCCATGATCAGCTCCATGTTGATCGCCACGCCGGCCCGGTAGCCCCCGCTCGCCGCATTGATGACCTGCTCCTGCGCGCCGATGGCGTTCCCCGCCGCCCAGACGCCGGGGACATCGGTCCGCCCCGTCTCGTCCACCGCCACGAACGGGCCGAGCGGCGTTTCGCGCGTGGTGGCACCCAGCGCGGTGAGCAGGCCGTCCCGGGGCGTCATGCGCGGCCCGACGAAGAGCACGTCACGCGCGACGACGCGGCCGTTCGCCATGCGTACGCCCGTGAACCGGTCGTCCTCGACGACCAGGCCGGCCACCTCGCCCGTCACCACCTCGATTCCGGCCGCCGCCGCCCGGGCCCGGTCCTGATCGGAGGGCTCGTCGGCGGTGTGCAGGAAGAGGGTCACGTCGTCGGACCACTGTGCGACGACCAGGGCCTGATGGACGCCCATCACCGGATGCGCGATCACCCCGAAGGCACGGTCGCGGACCTCCCAGCCGTGGCAGTACGGGCAGTGCAGCACATCGCGACCCCACCGCTCCGCGACGCCGTCGATCTCCGGGAGCTCGTCCACCAGACCCGTGGTGACGACGAGCCGGCGCGCCGAGACCCGACGACCGTCGTCCACGGTCACCACGAAGCCGTCGGCACCGTCCGGCACCGCCGCCGTCACGCGTCCGGCCGCCCACTCCACCCCGTACGCGGCGATCTCCCGGCGTCCCACCCGCAGGAATTCCGCCGGGCTCATCCCGTCCCTGGAGAGGAAGCCCTGCATATGCGCGGCCGGAGCGTTGCGCGGCTCGCCGGCGTCGATCACCAGGGTCCTCCGCCGCGACCGGCCGAGGATCAGGGCCGCGCTCAGCCCTGCCGCGCCGCCGCCCACCACCACCACGTCGTACCGCTCGTTCATGTCCATACGTCGACCCTCGCCCTGGCCGGCGCGCTTGACAAACGCTCTTGCCATTTCCGCAAATGGAAACCATGACCGACGACGAGCGCATCGACGACGTACTGAACGAGATCGGCCCGCGGCTGCGCCGCGTCCGGCGCGAGCGCGGCGCCACGCTGGGAGACCTGTCCGCCTCCACCGGGATCTCCGTGAGCACGCTCTCCCGCCTGGAGTCCGGACAGCGCAAGCCGAGTCTCGAGCTGCTGCTGCCCATCGCCCGGGCCCATCAGGTGCCGCTCGACGAGCTGGTCGGCGCCCCGCCCGTCGGCGATCCCCGGGTGCGCGCGAAGCCGATCGTGCGACACGGCCGGACCATGTATCCGCTCACCCGCCAGCCCGGTGGCCTCCAGGCGTACAAGATCGTGCAGGAGAAGTCCGAGGCGCTGGTGGAGCAGCGGGTCCACGAGGGGTACGAGTGGCTCTACGTCCTCTCCGGCAAGCTGCGGCTCGTCCTCGGGGAGCACGACGTGGTCATCGGCGCGGGAGAGGCGGCCGAGTTCGACACCCGCGTACCGCACTGGTTCGGGCCGACGGCCGACGGCCCGGTGGAGTTTCTGAGCCTGTTCGGGCCGCAGGGCGAGCGGATGCATGTGAGGGCCCGGCCCAAGGCGTCCTGACGGACGCCAGCGCGGAAGAAGTATCCGGCGCATGGTTCCACCAGGCACAAGCGACCGCTTAGTATGCGACCGACCGCGCAGTACGGACGACGGCTGGTGGAGGACCGCGATGCAGGCATGGCGAGTGCACGAGAACGGCGAGCCGGGCGAGGTGATGCAGCTCGACGAGGTGGACACCCCGACACCCGGCGAGGGGCAGGTGCTCCTCAAGGTGCGCGCCGCCAACGTCAACTTCCCCGACGCCCTCCTCTGCCGGGGCCAGTACCAGGTGCGGCCCCCGCTGCCCTTCACCCCCGGCGTGGAGATCTGCGGGGAGACCGAGGACGGCCGCCGGGTCATCGCGACCCCCGCCCTCCCGTACGGCGGACTCGCCGAGTACGCGGTGGCGGACGCGGCGGCCCTGCTCCCCGCGCCCGAGGCGCTCGACGACGCCGAGGCGGCCGCGCTCCACATCGGTTACCAGACCGGTTGGTTCGGCCTGCACCGGCGCGCCGCGCTGAAGGAGGGCGAGACCCTCCTCGTCCACGCCGCCGCGGGTGGCGTCGGCAGCGCCGCCGTCCAGCTCGGCAAGGCGGCCGGTGCCACCGTCATCGGCGTCGTCGGCGGAGCGGAGAAGGCCGAGGTCGCCCGCGCGCTCGGCTGCGACGTCGTCGTCGACCGGCACTCCGAGGACGTCATCGCCGCCGTCAAGGAGGCCACCGGCGGCCGGGGCGCCGACGTGATCTACGACCCCGTCGGCGGCGCGGCCTACGCCCAGTCCGCCAAGGTGGTCGCCTTCGAGGGCCGGATCGTGATCGTCGGCTTCGCGAGCGGCTCCATTCCCTCGCCCGCGCTCAACCACGCCCTCGTCAAGAACTACTCGATCGTCGGACTCCACTGGGGCCTCTACAACCTGAAGGACCCGGCCGCGATCCTGCGCTGCCACGAGACCCTCACCGAGTACGCGGCCAAGGGCCTGATCAAGCCGCTGGTCAGCGAGCGGGTGCCGTTCGCCGGCGCGGCCGACGCGGTGCAGCGCGTCTCCGAGGGTGTCACCACCGGCCGGCTCGTCGTCCTCCCGGAAGGGGCCACCCGATGACCGCCCCGATCGACGCCGAGGCGCTCATCGCGCGGACCGGGCAGCTGCTCGCCGAGCACCCGCCCGCCACCACCGACCGCACGGACTTCCTGCGTGCCCGATTCGACGCCGGCCTCGCCTGGGTGCACTACCCCGTGGGCCTGGGCGGCCTCGACGCCCCGCGCTCCCTGCAGGCCGTCGTCGACGCCGAACTGGCAGCCGCCGGTGCCCCCGACAACGACCCCCGCCGGATCGGCATCGGCCTCGGCATGGCCGCGCCGACCGTTCTCGCCTACGGCTCCGAGGACGTCAAGCAGCGCTTCCTCAAGCCGCTCTGGGTCGGCGAGGAGGTGTGGTGCCAGCTCTTCAGCGAGCCCGGGGCCGGCTCCGACCTCGCCGCGCTCGGCACCCGAGCCGTACGCGACGGCGACACATGGGTCGTGAACGGCCAGAAGGTGTGGACCTCCAGCGCGCACGTCGCCCGCTGGGCCATCCTCATCGCCCGCACCGACCCGGACCTGCCCAAGCACCGGGGCATCACCTACTTCATCTGCGACATGACCGACCCCGGTGTCGAGGTCCGTCCACTGCGCCAGATCACCGGAGAGGCCGAGTTCAACGAGGTCTTCCTGACCGACGTCCGTATCCCCGACGCCCACCGGCTCGGCGAGATCGGCGACGGTTGGCGCGTCGCCCAGACCACGCTCATGAACGAGCGGGTCTCCATCGGCGGCGCCCGCATCCCCCGCGAGGGTGGGATGATCGGCCCGGTCTCCACGACCTGGCGCGAGCACCCCGAGCTGCGCACCCACGAGCTGCACCGGCGGCTGCTCGACCTCTGGGTCGACTCCGAGGTGGCCCGTCTCACCGGCGAGCGGCTGCGTCAGCAGCTCGTCGCCGGACAGCCGGGCCCCGAGGGCAGCGCCATGAAGCTGGGCTTCGCCCGCCTCAACCAGGCCATCAGCGGCCTGGAGGTCGAACTCCTCGGTGAGGAGGGGCTGTTGTACGGGGACTGGACCATGCGCCGCCCCGAACTTGTCGACTTCACCGGCCGGGACGCCGGCTACCGCTATCTGCGCTCCAAGGGCAACTCGATCGAGGGCGGCACGACCGAGGTCCTGCTCAACATCGTCGCCGAACGCGTCCTCGGCCTGCCCGCCGAGCCCCGCAACGACAAGGACGTCGCCTGGAAGGACCTCGCGCGATGACTGATCTGCTCTATTCCGAGACCGAGGACGACCTGCGGGCGGCGGTCCGCTCCCTGCTAGCCGACCGGGCGGACCCGAGCGTGGTGCTCGGCCGGATCGAGAGCGGTGATCCGTACGTCCCCGGCCTCTGGAAGTCGCTCGCCGGCGACATGGGTGCCGCCGGACTCCTCGTCCCCGAGAAGCTCGGTGGGCAGGGCGCGAGCCACCGTGAGGCGGCCGTCGTCCTCGAGGAGCTCGGGCGCGCGGTGACCCCGGCGCCGTACCTCACCAGTGCCGTGGTGGCGACCGAGATCCTGCTCGCGCTGGACTCGGAGAGCGGGCCCGTCGCCGAGCTCCTCGCCGGTCTCGCGGGCGGCCGCACGGTGGCGGTGCTCGCCGTCCCGCTCTCGGCGGACCCCGACGCGGTGCCGCCCACGACCGGGCGGGTGACGGGTGTCGCGGACGCGGCCGCGGCGGACGTCCTGCTGGTGCCCCGTGCCGACGGGCTGTACGCGGTTCCGGCCGCGGAGGCCACGGTCGAGGCGCAGACCCCTCTCGACCTGACCCGGCCGCTCGCGGCGGTCACCACGGACGGGACGAGCGGCACCCGGCTCGCGGACGCGGACATGGCCCGCGCGGCGGTCCGCCGCGGCCTGCTCGCGGGCGCCGGGCTGCTCGCCTCCGAGCAGCTCGGGCTGGCCGAGTGGTGTCTGGAGGAGACCGTCCGCCACACCCGCGAGCGCTACCAGTTCAACCGGCCCGTCGGCTCCTTCCAGGCGCTGAAGCACCGGATGGCGCAGCTCTGGCTGGAGGTCGTGAACGCCCGGGCGGCGGCCCGCGCCGCCGCCGACGCGCTGGCCACCGGCAGTGCGGACGCCCCGCTGACGGTGGCCGTGGCCCAGGCGTACTGCTCGAAGGTCGCCGTCCACGCGGCCGAGGAGTGTGTCCAACTGCACGGCGGCATCGGCATGACCTGGGAGCACCCCGCCCACCTCGCGCTGAAGCGGGCCAAGTCCGACCAGATCGCGCTGGGTTCGGCGGGGCGGCACCAGGACACCGTCGCCGCGCTGGTCGGGCTCCCGGCTCCCGCCTAGGGCGGAAGTAAGGGGCCCTTGTGTCCGCACCCCTTTACATACTGTTTAATTGCGAGTCGTTCGCAACAACAGTTGATCTTCAAGAGGGGTGTGGGCACGATGACCGCCCGATCCATACGCGGCGCGGCCGCCGCGACGCTGGCCGGAGCACTGGCCCTCACCGCGGCGGCCTGTTCGAACCCGGGCGGGACCGCCTCGGGCTCCGGCGGCCCGAAGGATTCCGCGGTCGTCGGCATCGCCTACGAGCCCGAGACCCTCAGCCCCCTCCTCGGCTACGGCAAGGACGGCAACTCCAAGATCTTCGACGGCCTGCTGGCCTTCGACGGCGACATGACGCTGAAGCCCGCCCTCGCCCTGAAGCTGCCCCACATCAGCGACGGCGGCCTCACCTACACGTACACCCTCCGCGACGACGTGTCCTTCAGCGACGGCGTTCCCTTCACCGCGAAGGACGTCGTCTTCACGTACCGGACGATCCTCGACCCGAAGACGAACAACCCCTCCCGCACCGAACTCGACGCCCTCAAGAGCGTCGAGGCGGTCGGTGACGACACCGTCGTCTTCCGGCTCAAGTACCCCTACGCGCCCTTCGCCGAGCGCACCGTCCACGCCATCGCCCCCGAGCACGTCGCCGCGAAGCAGGACGTCAACACCGGCGCCTTCACCACGAAGCCGATCGGCACCGGACCGTACGTCCTGAGCGACTGGTCCAAGGGCGAGAAGCTCAGCTTCAAGGCCAACGCGACGTACTGGAACGGCGCGCCCCGGGTGAAGCAGTTCACCATGGCGATCATCAAGGACGACGACGTCCGCGCCACCCGGCTCCGCGCCGGCGACCTGGACGCCGCCATCCTGCCGCCCAACCTCGCCGCGGGCTTCGAGAACGACAAGACGAAGAAGACCTTCGCCGCGAAGACCTACGACTACCGGACCGTCACGCTCCCGACCCACAACAAGGTCACCGGGGACACCGCCGTCCGCCGCGCACTCGACGTCGCCGTCGACCGGCAGACCATGGTCGACAAGATCCTCGAAGGTGCCGGAAAGCCCGCCTACGGACCCGTCCCCACCGACAGCGAGTGGTTCGCCAAGGGCACCGAACGCCGCCACGACCTCGCGGGCGCCCGGAAGATCCTCGACGAGGCCGGCTGGAAGCCCGGCCCCGACGGCATCCGCGTGAAGAACGGCGTACGGGCCACGTTCCCGCTCTGGTACCTCTCCGGCGACAAGCTCCGCCAGGACCACGCCCTCGCCTACGCCTCGGACGCCAAGAAGGCCGGCATCGAGATCAAGACGCAGGGCGGCACCTGGGAGGTCATCGAGCCCCGGATGAAGACCGACGCGGTCCTCGCCGGCGGCGGCTCGCCCGGCGACCCCGACTTCGACCAGTACCTGCTCCTGAAGTCCACGCTCGGCGGCGACGGCTTCAACAACATGGCCTGGTACGACAACAAGGCCGTCGACAAGGCTTTGGAGGACGGCCGCCGGACGAACCAAGCCGTCAAGCGGCACGCCGCCTACTCCACCGTCCAGCGCGAGCTCGTGAAGAACCCCGGCTACACCTTCCTCACCCACATCGACCACCTCTATGTGGTGAGCGACAGCTGGAACGGACTCTCCACCCAGATCGAGCCGCACGACCACGGCCTGGCCTCCGGCCCCTGGTGGAACGTCGAGGCGTGGATCCCCAAGGACGCCGAGAAGTGAGCCGGCGCCTCCCCTGGGGGGCCATGGCCCGGATGACGGGACGGCGGGCCCTGTTCGCCCTCCCCGTCCTCCTCGCCGTCACCTTCGCGGTCTTCGCCGTCGCCGCCGCCTCCCCCTTCGACCCCGTCAAGGCGTACGCGGGCACCGCCGGGCTCACCGCCTCGCAGGAGAACCTCGACCAGCTCCGCGCCAATCTCGGCGTCGACCAGCCCCTCGTCACCCGCTGGTGGGAGTGGCTCACCGCCGCCCTGCGCGGCGACCTCGGCGACTCCAGCGTCATGCGCCGGCCCGTCGCCGACGTCATCGCCGAGCGCATCGGCTGGTCCGTGCTCCTCGCCGCCACCGCCTTCCTCGTCGCCATCCTGCTCGGCACCGCGCTCGGCGTCCTCGCCGGCCGCCGCCGCGGCGGCCTCCTCGACCGGACCGTCAGCTCCGCCGCGTACACCCTGGAAGCCGCCCCCGCCTTCTGGCTCGGGCTTCTCGCCATCTGGTTCTTCGCCCTGAGGCTCGGCGCCCTGCCGGCCGGCGGTCTGACCGACACCGCCAGCGACACCGTCACCGCCGACCAGGTGATCAGCCACCTCGTGCTGCCCGCCCTCGTCCTCGGCGTCTCCCAACTGCCCTGGTTCTACCTGTACGTCAGGCAGGGTGTCGGCGACGCCCTTGAGGAGGACCACGTACGCGGCGCACGCGCGCGTGGACTGCGGGAGCGGACCGTCCTGCTCGGCCACGCGCTGCGCTCCGGCATGCTGCCCATGCTCACCCTGGTCGGCTCCCGCGTCCCCGAACTCATCACCGGAGCCCTCCTCGTGGAGACCGTCTTCAGCTGGCCCGGCATCGCCGCCGCGACCGTCCAGGCCGCCACCTCCGTGGACTTCCCGCTGCTCGCCGCGCTCACCGTGCTCGCCACCGCCGCCGTGCTCCTCGGCAACCTCCTCTCCGATCTGCTGTACGGGCTCGCCGACCCGAGGGTGGGCTTCGATGGCTGACCGTCGGGCCCGCCGTGTACGGCTGTGGACCTCCGCGGTGATCGTCGGCGCGGTCGCGCTCGCCGTGCTCCTCGTACCGCCGCTCGTCCAACTCGACGAACAGGCCGTCGACCTGTCCCTGAAGCTCCTCCCGCCGTCCTGGGAGCACCCCTTCGGGACCGACGACGTCGGCCGCGACCTGCTGCTGCGCTGCGTCTACGGGCTGCGGATCTCGCTCCTCGTCGGCCTGGTCGCCGCGCTCGTCGCCACCGTCATCGGCACCGCCGTCGGCGCGGCGGCCGCCTCCCTCGGCGGCTGGACCGACCGGGTCGTGATGCGGCTCGTCGACGCCTTCTCCTCCGTACCGCACCTGCTGCTCGGCATCTTCATCGTGGCGATGTTCCGGCCGGGCGTGTGGCCGGTCATCGTGTCCGTCGCCCTCACGCACTGGCTCTCGACCGCCCGGATCGTCCGCTCCGAGGTGCTCTCGCTCCGCTCGCGCCCCTACATCGACGCGGCGATCTCCGGCGGCGCCTCGCGGTGGCGCGTGACCGCGCGCCATCTGCTGCCCGCCGTCCTGCCGCAGGCCGGGCTCGCCGCCGTCCTGATGGTGCCGCACGCCATGTGGCACGAGTCCGCGCTCTCCTTCCTCGGCCTCGGCCTCCCCAGCCACCAGGCCAGCCTCGGCAATCTCGTGCAGTCCGCGCGCTCCTCGCTGCTCGCCGGGGACTGGTGGCCGACGCTCTTCCCCGGCCTGCTGCTCATCGTCCCGACACTCGCGATCGCCGGCCTCGCGGGAGTGTGGCGCGACCGGCTCAACCCGCGCCGCCGATCGGAGCTGACGCTGTGAACCCGCGCCTCGTACGAGCCCTGGAGGCCGTCACCGCCGAGCGAGCCGACGAGGCCGTCCTCAGCGTGCGCGGGCTCTCCGTCCGCTTCCGGATGCGCGGCGGACGGCATGTCGCCGCCGTCACCGACGCGGACTTCGACCTTGCGGCGGGGGAGTGCCTGGCCCTCGTCGGCGAGAGCGGCTGCGGCAAGTCCGTCCTCGCCTCCGCGCTCCTCGGACTTCTGCCCGGCAACGCCGAGGCGTCCGGCACGGCGCTGCTCGACGGCGTCGACCTGCTGGCCGCCGACGAGCGGACCCTGGCCCGTACGGTACGAGGACGGCGCGTCGGCCTCGTACCGCAGAGCCCGGCCGCCCATCTCACTCCCGTGCGGACCGTGCGCGCCCAGCTCGAGGAGACCGTCCGCGAACTGACCGGGGCTCCGCGCCGGGAGCGGCGTGCCGCCGCCGAGGCCGCCGCCGAACGGGCCGCCTTCCCCGCCGGCCACCTCGACCGCCATCCGCACGAACTCTCCGGCGGCCTCGCCCAGCGCGCCGCGACCGCCCTCGCGCTCATCGGCGACGCCCCGCTCCTGCTCGCGGACGAGCCGACCACCGGCCTCGACCGCGACCTGGTCGAGCGGACCGTCGACGAACTACGCCGCCACGCCGACGAGGGCCGGGCGCTGCTGCTGATCACACACGACCTGGCCGCGGCGGAACGCATCGCCGACCGGGTGGCGGTCATGTACGCCGGCCGGATCGTCGAGACGACGGCCGCCCACCGCTTCTTCGGCGAGCCGGGCCCGCGCCACCCGTACGCCCGGGGCCTGCTGAACGCACTGCCCGACCGTGCGTTCACCCCCATCCCCGGTATGCCGCCCGAGCTGACCGCACTGCCGCCCGGCTGCGCGTTCGCCCCGCGGTGCGCGCGGGCGACGGAGGTCTGCGGCACGCTGCCGTCGCCGCTCGCCGGAGTGGCCTGCCACCACCCGGTGGGACAGGGCCCCGATGCGTAGCGGCCCGACCGAGCACCCGCCACGGCACGCCGACGCCTCGGGGTCGAGCCCCGTCGGCCCGGGCCGTGAGGCGCGCGGTGGCGTGGAGCCGTGGTGCCTGCTCGGGCGTGTCGGCGCGTCGGGGTCGAGCCTCTTCGGCCCCGGCGGTGGGGCGCGCGGTGGCGCGGACTCATGGGGCCCGCCCGGGCGCGTAGGCGCGTCGGGGACGAGCCCCGTCGGCCCTGGCCGTGAGGCGCGCCGTGGCGTGGAGCCGTGGTGTGTGTCCACCCGTCGGCCTGAGGCGGCCCGTGGCCGCCTCCCCGCTCCCGTCGCACCAGGAGTGCCCCGTGCTTGAACTCGATGCCATCACCGCCGGCTACGACCGCCGCACGCCGGTCTTCCGCGGCGCCTCGCTGACGCTCGAACCGGGCGAGTCGGTCGGCCTGCTCGGACCCAGCGGGTGCGGCAAGTCCACGCTCGCCCGGGTTGCCGCCCTGCTCCACCGGCCGGAGGCCGGCCGCGTCACGATCGACGGACAGGAGGCGCGAGGCTGGCGCCACCGCGCCCCGCGCGCCCTGCGGACCTCCGTCGGCGTGGTGTTCCAGCAGCCCCGGATGTCCGCAGACCCGCGGCTGCGGCTGCGCGATCTGATCGCCGAACCCCTGCGGGCCGGCCGCCGCCGCGCGGAGATCCCCGAACGGCTCGCCGCACTCGCCCCCACCGTCGGCCTCACCGACGACCTGCTGGCGCGCCGCCCCCACGAGGTCAGTGACGGACAGCTCCAACGCGCCTGCCTGGCAAGGGCGCTGGTGCTCCGCCCGCGCTGGCTGGTCTGCGACGAGATGACGGCCATGCTCGACGCCTCGACCACGGCGGCCCTCGTCGCCGCGGTGGAGTCCTACCGCGCGGAATCAGGCGCCGGGCTGCTCGCCGTCGGACACGACCGCGTCCTGCTCGACCGCTGGTGCGACCGCACCGTCGAGTGGTCCGACTGTGTGGCGGTCTGACCTCGAATTCTCTTGCAAGTGGATCGTGCTGAGGGCAACTGCCATGCCATGATGGTGAGTTATGACGCCAGGGGAGGGTGTGACGAAGCGCGAGATCCACATCAGGCCGGTCCAGGAGACATCACGCAGTGATGTCGACGCCCTGCTGACCTGGCTCACTCGCGAGCCGATCGTGAAGGAGAAGCTCGAGAAGGGGGAGTTACGGGTCGAACAGCGGGCCACGCCGGACGAGCACGGCACCCCGATGGGCCTCGGGACCGAGATCGTCCTTGTCGTCCTCCAAGGGGTGACCGGCGTCATTCTCGTCGAACTCCTGGAGCAGGCGAAGTCCGCCGTGCGGGAGTGGCAGGAGAACCGTCGATCGGTCGGCGAGGACGATCCCCCCGACTTCGACGTCACCTCGGACGGCGATCCGAGGTAGCCCGGTGGCGCGTTTCGACCCGCGCGGAAGGGTGAATCACGCCCTGCTCGTCACGGTGCCCGAGTACACCTCCGATCTGCCGCCGGATCCGTCCGGCGTGCTGGGCGACATCGCGGCCGTCCGGCACAACAGCACGGAGCTGGAGAGGGCGCTGCGAACGGGCGGGGTGTTCCGCGAGGAGGACATCACCACCAGCAGCCCGGCCGGTTCCGACCTGTTCTTCCGCGACCTCATGCGCGCCCGGGACCGGGCGGACGGGCTCCTCCTGCTGTACTTCGCCGGACACGGTCTGGTGTCCAGCTACAACGAGCCGGACGAACTGTGGCTCGCCATGCCCCGCACGACGATCGTGCCGGGAGATCCACCGGCGTTCCTGCAGGCGGTCCGCTGGAGCGAGGTGCTCCCGGCCCTGTGCCAGGCCCGGGCCGAGCAGGTGGTGGTCGTCCTCGACTGCTGCTACGCCGGCAACGCGTCGGCGGCCTGGAACAAGCTGCCCGCGGACCATCGCGGGCGGATCTCGCTGCTCGCCTGCGTGCAGGCGAACGACAGGATCGACGCGGGGGACGCCGGCACGCCCACACCGTTCACCGCCCAGTTGGCTCGCGTGCTCGTGGAGGGTGTCGACGGTGCCGGCGGTGAGGTGAGCTTCAGCGCGCTCTCCGACGCGCTCAGGACGTACATGTCCACGCACCACACCACCCTGCGCAAGAAGCCGACCCCGTGGGTGCCGCAGAGCTGCGCCGCCGAAGGTGCCGATGTCGTCCTCACCGCGGCCGATGTCGAGCCTCCGCAGCCCCCTCCGCCTCCGCAGCCCCCTCCGCCCGACCCACCGACACCGAGCGGGCGATGGCGTCGTGTCCCCGTCCTGGCCTGGGCGGCCCTGGCCCTGTCCCTGGCCGTCGTGGCGGGATTCGCCCTCTACCGCGCCATGCCGACGAGCCCGTGCACTTCTCCCCTGGAACTGAGACTGCTCGTCGACTCGGACTCCGAGCCGACCGTACGCAAGGCGGTCAACGAATACCTGGAGTCGCCCGCCAACCAGGACGACGGCTGCCGACGCAGCGGCATCACCGTCTACGGCGCCAAGGCCGCCGACGCCGTCGCCGCCTTCCGGGACTCCTCCCGCTTCTGGCAGGACCCCGACGCCGAGACCAACCCCCAGCGGGACGTCGGCCCCCAGCCGGACATCTGGATTCCCGGCTCGGCGGCAGCTGTCGACCGTGCCCGCTCCTACGTCGGCGGCGGATCGTCGGTGGAGCTCACGGCGCACAAGCCGTTCGCCCACTCCCCGATGGTGCTGGCGGTCCCCGCCCAGCTGGCGGAGGGATCGGAGAAGGACCGGATCGGCCGCCCGCTCGCCCAGTTCGTCGAGGCGCTGACCCAGCGCGCCGCCGACGCCGTCGTGGCGCGGAGCGACCCGGAACACACCGACTCCGGACTGCTCGCCACCGTGGGCCTGTACGGGAACCGTCCCGGCGCCGCGGCCGGCGTGGAACGGGGCCTGGCGCCCGGACGACCGCTGCCCGACGGCCGTGCGCTGCTGTGCGAGCTGCCCAAGGTGGCCGCCGTCGACACGAAGACCGCCGCGCTCGTGCCGGAGCACCTGCTGAGGACGGGGGTGGGCTGCGGGCGCCAGACCCGGACTCCCCGCGTGGCGGAGTACCCCGCCGACGTACCCCGACTCACCCTGCCCTTCGTGCGGGTTCACTGGGACGGCGGCGATCAGGACAAGGCGGCCCGGGACGATGCCGCGGACCGCTTCCGCCACTGGCTGACCGGCCCGGAAGGAGTGGCCGTGTTCACGGCCGACGGCTACCGCGCGGGGCCGGGCGACGCGCAGGCCCCTGCCTCCCCGGCCGCCTCGCCCCCCGCCGCAGGCACGCTCGCCGACCCCGGGCGGCTTCCGGACGCGGGCGACGCCAAGACGATGAACGCCGCCCTGGAGGGGTACCGCAAGGCCAACGGCCCCGGCAGGGTGCTGTTCCTGCTCGACAACTCCGGTTCGATGAGAAGCGCGTGGGACGGCCCCGGCGGCGGCCCGGGGATCATCCAGCAGTCCCTCGGCGGGCTGGGCGGCCAGGACGAGTACGGCGTGTGGACGGTGTCGTCGAAGCCCGGAGCCGCCCGCCCGTACACGCCTCTGCTGAACCTCGGTACGCACAAGAACCGCGACGAGGCGAGGAGGACCGTCGGCGGGGCCCGGATCGCGGACAACGAGGCCGATCCGTCCCGGGCGTTGAGCGCCGCGGTGACCGCCATGAAGGCGGAGGAGGAGGGGGACGACAGCCGGCCACGGCTGATCGTCTTCGTCACGGACGACGAGGACAACACCCGTCTCACCGGCGACCGGCTGGAGGGACTGGTCGCGACCCTCGGGCAGGCCGGGGTCCCGGTCGTCATGGCGTCCCTGGACGTCGGCGGCTGCGCCAAGGGTCGGCCCGACGAGCGGATCGCCGCCGTGAGCGGTGGGCGGTGCCTGGACGGCTCGGGGGACCTCATCGCCGGGCTGCGCGACGAGGTCGCCAGAACCGGTACAGGGGAGGGGACATGACCGCCCGCGCATCCCGTCGCACCACCACCTTCCTTCTCGCCGGTCTTCTCGCGCTGGGCGCGTGCACGGGCGAGGGCGGCGATCCGCCCGAGAACGCGACGGACTCCGGTGCGCCGCTCCTGGTCGCCAGCGGCCGGGACGTCACCGGCAAGGGGGGCATCCGCGAGAAGCTGATCAAGGAGTGGAACGCCAGGCCGGGCAACACCCACCAGGCGCGCCTGGTCGAACTGCCGGGCTCCGCCGACCAGCAGCGCAGTCAGCTGCTCGGCGCCCTCCAGTCCGGCAGCGCCCGGTACGACGTGGTCAACCTGGACGTCACCTGGGTGCCCGAGTTCGCCGAGGCGAAGCTCGTCCAGGAGCTGGACGCGGCCCTCGTGGGCGACGACGTCATCGACTCCGTGGCCCGTACGGCCCGTTGGAAGGACAAGACCTACTCCGTCCCCTTCAACACCGACGTCGGACTGCTCTACTACCGCCGCGACCATCTGGAGCGGGCCGGGGTGCAGGAGAAGAACACCCGCCTCGACGAGAACACCACCTGGGACGACGTGCGCGACCTCATCAGGACCGTCGATCGGGCCGACCTGCCCGGTGTCGAGGCGGGGTGGACCAGCCAACTCGCCCCGTACGAAGGCCTGACGGTCAACGGCATCGAGGCGTTCGCCTCGGTCCTCGAAGACGGACTCACCGACGAGAACGGCCGCTACACGGCCACCGTCGGCGGCCTCGAGGACGGTCTCGAGGAGCTGCGCGACCGTACCGAGAGCTCCTACCTCCTCCCTGCCGCCACCGGCTCCGACGAAGCCGCGTCCCTCACCGACTTCATCGACGGCAGGACGACCTTCCTGCGCCACTGGCCCTACGCCTACCGCACGTTGCACCAGTCGCTCACCCCCGAGAAGCTCGGAGTCGCCCCGCTCCCCGGCAAGGCGGTCCTCGGCGGCCAGAATCTCGCCGTCACCACGTCCGCCACCGGCGCGCGCGCCGATGCGGCGCGGGATCTGATCACATTCCTCACCGACCCGCAGAGCGAACGCTGCCTGCTCGACGCGGGCTTCGCCGCCACCCGGGAGTCCGCGTACACGGAGGACGCGGTGTCCTGCCGGCTCCCGGCGGCCTCCGGGCCCTCGCCGTCGGCGGAGAGCGCCGACCGTATGCCGCGTGAGGAAGGGCGCCCGCTGTACGCGCGGACCACCCTGCTCACCGCCTTGAAGGGCGAGGCCGTCACCCGCCCCCGCACCCCGCACTACGGGGCCTTCACCCAGACCTTCACCACGCATCTGAGCAAGCTGTTCGGCGACAGTCCCCCCGACCCCAAGCACCTCGCGGGGGAGCTGGACAAGGCACTGCGACACGCTCTGCCCGAGCCCTCCTCGTGAGCCGGTCCCACCGCAGATGAACCGCCGCGGCGGGAACGTCACCCGTTCGGCAGGCATGCCATACGGCCGGACGGCGCCCCCGCTGCGCCACACTGGCCGCCGAACGCCGCGATTCCGGCGCGGCGCAAGGAGGGTGTGGGCGATGGCCGTGTCCGTTTCTGTCGTACTGCTGCTGCTCGTTCTGGCGGTGATCTTCCTCCGCAACGGCGGTCTCAAGTTGTCCCACGCGCTGGTCTGCGCCCTGCTCGGCTTCTTCCTCGCCGGCACGAGCATGGCGCCGACCATCCAGAACGGGGTGGCCGCCACCGCCAACGTGGTCAGCAGCCTCAAGCCCTGACGCACCGTTCGACGCAACGTTTCGCGATCATGAAGTGCCCATGAAACCACGGGCATTTGCATGTACATCTCACGAACTCGGGCCTAACGTCGGCCGCCGGCGCGACCGACGTACGCACCCGAGGAGCCGCATTGACCACCCCCCGAAGACGAGCCCGTGTGCTCGCCCTGATCGCCGCGGTGAGCGCGACCGCCCTCGCGCTCGCCACCCCCGCCGCCTTCGCCGACGACATACCGCTGGCCCCCGGCCACCGGCTGGTCGACCACTACGACGGCGCTCCCGCCACCGCCCTGCCCGTACCGGGCGCGCCGCCCGCCCAGCACCCGTACCTCGCCCCCAACGGACGCAGCGGGATGCACGCGGACGGCGCGGGGAGCGGCACCCACCCCTTCTCCGGGCCGCTCGGACGCGACCCCAAGGTGTCCAGCGAGAGGATCGCCGCACTCGGCGGCGAGTGCGCCACCGTCACCTTCGACTCGGCCGGCCGCGTCCTCACCGTCTGCGGCACCTTCTCCGGCTTCCTGCTCAAGCTGCTCGACCCCCGCACCCTGGACACGCTCGCCGAGTACCAGCTGCCGCAGCGCTCCTCGACCGTCGAGGCCATCACCCGCCTCGACTTCGAGAAGATCTTCAAGGACACCTCGGGCGGCGCCTACTTCTACCTCGACAACCGGGACCGGGTCGTCCTCGCCGACTCCCGCCAGCACATCCTCCGTATCGCGCACAGTCAGAAGCCGGACGGGAGCTGGCAGTTCACGGTCGAGGACGACTGGGACCTCACCTCGCTCGTCCCGCACGACTGCGTCAGCTGGACCAATCTCTTCCCGAGCGGCGTCTGCGACCCCGTCACCTCCGTCATGCCCGACTGGGACGGCCGTGTCTGGTGGGTGACCCGGCTCGGCAGGGTCGGCACGGTCGACCCCGCCACCGGCACGCTCCGCTCGGTCCGGCTGGTCGGCGAGGAGATCCAGAACTCGTTCTCCGTCGCCCGGGACGGCGTCTCCATCGTCTCCGACCACGCGCTCTACAGCTTCCGCGCCGACGCCGACGGCACCCCGCGGATCCAGTGGCGCCAGACGTACGACCGGGGGACCGGCACCAAGCCCGGCTCGGTGAACCAGGGTTCCGGCACCACTCCGGACCTCTTCGGCGTCGGTGACTCCTACGTCGCGATCACCGACAACGCCGACGACCGGATGAACGTCCTCGTCTACCGACGCGGCACCGACGTCCCCGACGCGGATCGCCTGGTCTGCAAGGTCCCGGTCTTCCGCTCCGGCACCTCGACCACCGACAACTCCCTGATCAGCTGGGGCAACAGCCTCGTCGTCGAGAACAACTACGGCTACGAGAACCCCACGACGCTGACCTTCGGCCGCAGCGTCGTCGGCGGGGCGACCAGGATCGACGTCCGCCGCGACGGCAGCGGCTGCGACACCGTCTGGGAGAGCGACGTCCGCTCGCCCTCCACCGTGCCCAAACTGTCCACCGCCAACGGCCTGTTGTACTTCTACGAGAAGGAGCCGAACGCCTTCGGTATCGACGCCTGGTATCTGACGGCGGTCGACTTCCGTACCGGGAAGCGCGCCTGGAAGCGGTTCACCGGCACCGGTCCGGCGTACGACAACAACTGGGCCCCGATCACCATCGGGCCCGACGGGACGGCGTACATCGGCGTCTTCAACGGGATCGTCGCCGTGCGCGACGCAGCCTGAGACACGGCGGCCCGCCGAGTCACGGCGGCGGCCGAGACACGACGGTGCCCGGGACCGCTGGGGTCCCGGGCACCTGTCGTACCCGTCTCAGACCATCGCGGGCATCTCGCCCTCGGTGGTCTTCACGTCGATCACCGCGAACGCCGCGCCCTGCGGGTCCATGATCGCCGCGAACCGGCCGAAGGGGCTGTCCATCGGCCCGAAGACCTTCTGGCCGCCGAGCTTCACGGCCCTGTCGACCGCCTGGTCGCAGTTGTCGACGGCGAAGTAGACCTGGATGTACGACGGGACCTCGGCCGGGAAGTCCTCCGCCGTCATCTTCATCCGCCCCAGGACCGGCATGTCGCCGCCCAGGTCGAAGACCTTGTAGTCCATGGTGTCGTCGACCATCTTCTTGGCGTTGTAGCCGAACACCGACGTGAGGAAGTCGTCCGACTTCGCGGGCTCCCGGGTGAAGACCTCTGCCCACACGTAGGAGCCCGGCTCGCCCTCCAGCTCGAAACCCGTGTGGGAGCCGGGCTGCCAGACGCCGAACATGACGCCGGCCGGGTCCTGGGCCAGGCACATGGAGCCGAAGTCACCGACGGCCATCGGCTCCATGACGACGGTGCCGCCGCTGCTCCTGATCTTCTCGGCCGTGGCGGCGACGTCCGGCGAGGCGTAGTACAGACACCAGGCCGACTGCGGGGAGCCGTCCTGGCCCGGCATGGGCGGGACGACGGCCGCGACGGCCTTGCCGTTCTTGTAGGCCTGGGTGTAATTGCCGAATTCCGAGGACGATTCGCCGAAGGTCCAGCCCAGCACCTCGCCGTAGAACGTCTTGGCGCCCTCGACGTCGGTGAACATCGCGTCGGTCCAGCAGGGTGTGCCTTCAGGTCGTGCGGCCATGACGGTGACTCTCTTCCGATCGATGAGGTTCTCGATGGCGTTGCCGTGACCCACGCTAGCCAGCACGGGCGCGCCCCGCTCGGTGACGGTGCGTGTCCGTGGCGGTCAGTCGCGCGAGAAGATCCCGATGCCGTTCGGTACGGGACGCTCGGCCCCTCCGGCGGGATGGTTGCGCACGGTGACGGCCGAGGCGTCCGGGTCGCGGGCGACCAGCGTCGAGGAGCCACCCCCGTCGAGGCTGAACGCGTCCACGGCACCCACGCCCGCCATGACCGAGGCGACCTCGGCGATCGTGAGCCCGGTGCGGTGCTCGGGCGACCCGTCCAGTGCCATCAGCAGCAGCCGGCGCCCACGATCCATGACACCGGCCGCCGAGCGAACGGCGGAGGTGGTGGCGTCGAGGCCGGGCAGCGGCTCTCCCGAGCGCAGCACCGGATAGCCGCCGACGGCGAAGCGGTACGGGACCCGGGAGCCGTCCGCGACCAGCCGATGGCGCACGCCGACCCGGTCGCCGACGGTCAGCGAGCGCAGTCTCCGCGCGCCCGCCTCCCGGCCGACGAGTACCTCGGTGCCGTCGGCGATCGTGCCCCGGCCGGGCGTGCCGGCCACCGCGAGGACCCTTCCGTCGCGCACCGTCACCTCGTACGTCTCCGCACTGCACGGCGCCGCGCGGTCCGTGTCCGTACCGCAGGTGGCGCGCAGCCGTGAGGCGGCGCCCCAGTCGGAGGTGAACACCCCGACCGAGTCGACGGGCAGCGCGTACTGGTTCAGGCCGCCGAGCGCGAGCCCGCCCCGGGGTGTGGAGACCGCGCCGTCCAGGGTGAGCCGGCCGAGCCGGGCCCGGCCGTCGACGCCCACGCCCAGCACCTCGCGCGTGTCGGTGCCCGGTGGCAGGGCGGGGCCGAAACGCTGTCCGGTCGGCACCGCGGCCTTCAGCGCCCGCCCGCCGGCGATCGCGGGACCGACCGGCGCGCCGGTCGCCTCGACGCCAGGGTGCTGGGTCTCGGTGATGTTGAAGAAGTCCCCGTTGACCCCGGCGACCGCGCCGCGCGTTCCGGCGAGCACCGACAACGGGGCGCGCGCTCCGACGGCCCCCGGCGTCAGCAGATCGATGTCGACGCCCGACTCGCGCAGATCGACGGAGAGCAGATGGACCCGGGCCGGCCCGCCGAGTGCGGCCACGTCGAAGGAGCGGTACGCGACACCCCGCGCGACCTCCGTCCAGACGGCCTCGGCCGTGCCCGGCGTGGCCCCGGCCAGCAGGGCGCACCAGGCCAGCAGGACGGTCGCCAACGCGCGCGTACGCGTACCCGGACCTCGCACGATTCCCCCCCCGGCGTCCCGTCAAATCTCCCAGGATCCGGAAGAGTTGACCAGACCCCCGTTCCGGTCGAGCGGCTAGGAGCCGACCAGGCGGGAACGGATGAGGAAACGGACGCCTTCCGGGGCCTCCAGGGAGAACCCGCTGCCCCGCCCCGGTACGACGTCCACGATCAGCCGCGTGTGACTCCACAGCTCGAACTGCGCCGTGGACATCCAGAACGGGACCGGCTCCGCGACGCCGGCGACCTCCAGGGAGGCGAGCAGCACGTCCGAGGCGCCGGTGCGGAACTCCCCGTCCGGATAGCACATCGGCGCGCTGCCGTCGCAGCAGCCGCCCGACTGGTGGAACATCAGCGGGCCGTGCGACTCCCGCAGCCGCCGCACCAGGTCGGCCGCGGCGGGCGTCAACTCCACACGTGCTCCGGGTCGATCCATCTCCCGCCCCTTCCTCGTGGGTCCTTCGGTGGTCCAGAGAACACCGGCGGAGGTTGCGAGAGGGTTGCGTCCGCCGAAATCGTCCGCGCCTCTAGGAACTGACGATCCGTCAGGTTACTCTTCCCCGCATGATTCCGACCGTTGTCTGGGGCACCGGAAACGTCGGCCGCGCGGCCCTCAGGGCCGTCGACGCCCACCCGGCGCTCGCACTCGCCGCCGTCCTCGTCCACGATCCGGCCAAGGTCGGCCGGGACGCGGGCGAACTCGCCGGTCTCGACCGCGCCCTGGGCGTCCCGGCGACCGACGACATCGACGCCGTGCTCGCTGCCCGCCCCCGAGCCGTGGTGTACGCGGCGTCCGGCGACATCCGGCCCGACGAGGCGCTCGCCGACGTCGTCAGGGCCGTCCGCGCGGGCGCGGTGGTGGTGACCCCCGCGCTCTACCCGCTCTACGATCCGCGCAGCGCCCCGCCGGAGTTCCGGGACCCGGTGCTCGCCGCCGTCGCGGAGGGGGGAGGCTCGCTCTTCGTCTCCGGCGTCGACCCCGGCTGGGGCAACGATGTGCTCCCCCTGCTGATCAGCGGCCTCGGCACCACCGTGGACGTGATCCGCTGCCAGGAGATCTTCGACTACTCCACGTACGAGCAGGAGGACTCGGTCCGCCACCTCATCGGCATGGGGCACCCGATGGAGTACGAGCCCCTGATGCTCGCCCCGTCGATACCGACCATGGTGTGGGGCGGTCAGCTCCGGCTCATGGCCCGCGCCCTCGGCGTCGAACTCGACGAGATCCGCGAGACCCTGGAGCGGCGCGCCCTCGACACCACGGTCACCACCCGGACGATGGGCGTCTTCGAGGCCGGCACACAGGGCGCCGTGCGCTTCGAGGTGCAGGGCATCGTCGGCGGCGAACCCCGCATCGTCGTCGAGCACATCACCCGCATCCACCCCTCCTGCGCCCCCGACTGGCCGACGCCGCCCGACGGCACGGGAGCGCACCGGGTGGTCATCGAGGGACGCCCGCGCATCGAGGTCACGGTGGAGGCGAGCGACGAGGGCGAGAACCGTTCCGCGGGCGGGAACGCGACGGCCGTCGGCCGACTGGTGAACGCCGTCGACTGGCTCGTGGACGCGAAGCCCGGCCTCTACGACGCGCTCGACGTCCCGCTGCGGCCCGCAGTGGGCCGACTGGGAAGGAAACGGCCATGAGAATCGACGTACCCGACGGCAGGCACCCGATCGAATACGTGTGGGGCGACATCGTCCCCGAGATCGGGACGGCCGCCGCGAACTTCTCGCTCTCGGTCTACGCCCATACGACCCTGGGGCTGCGCGAGTTCGAGGCCGCGCGGCTGCGCATCGCGCAGATCAACGGCTGTCTGTTCTGCCTCGACTGGCGGACCGACCGCGACGGCGAGAAGGTCGAGGAGTCGTTCGCGGACGCGGTGACCCAGTGGCGCACCACCGATGACTTCGACGACCGTACGCGGCTGGCCGCGGAGTACGCCGAGCGGTACGCCCTGGATCATCACGGTCTCGACGAGGACTTCTGGACTCGTATGACCGCTCACTACAGCCAGCCCGAGATCGTGGAGCTGACGATGAGCATCGGCTCCTGGTTGTCGTTCGGGCGGCTCAACCGGGTGCTGGGCCTCGATGCGGTGTGTGTGCTGCCCACCCAGTAACCTCAGAGATCGGTGGCGATGATCTTCTCGATGTTGCGTTCGGCGAGCGCGGTGATGGTGACGAACGGGTTGACGCTGGTGTTGCCGGGGATCAGCGCGCCGTCGATCACATAGAGGCCCGGATGGCCGTGGAGGCGACCGTAGTTGTCGGTGGCGCGGTTCAGCACCGCGCCGCCGAGCGGGTGGTAGGTGAGGTGGTCGCCCCAGATCTTGTACGCGCCGAAGAGGTCGGTGCGGTAGATCGTGCCCTCCTTCGCGTTGATCTTGTCGAAGATGGTCTTCGCGGCGTCGATGGACGGCTGTTTCCAGGCGGTCTGCCAGTTGAGGTCGACGCGGCCGGCCGCGGCGTTCCACGAGAAGGCGGCGCGGTGCGGGTTCTTGGTGATCGACAGATAGAACGAGGCGTACGTCTCGATCCCGGTCGGTAGCGGCGCCACCTCGGCGAAGGCCCCGCCCGCGGCCCAGTTGTCGATGCCGGCCGTCGGCATGGACGACTGGAGCTTTCCGGTCGGGTCCCACATGTGGTTCGCGCGGCCGCACATGACGTTGCCGTTGTCGCCCCAGCCCTGGCCGATCTCTCCGTTGAGGAGGGGCAGCGCGCCGGTGGCCCGGAGCTTGGTCAGCAGCTTGCTGGTGCCGACGCTGCCGGCCGCGAAGAACACCCGGTCGGCGACGGCGGAGGTGGTGGCCGTGACGTTCCCGCCGCTGTCGAGCACGTCCATGACGACCGTGTAGCCGCCGCCCGACGCCGGGGTCACCGACGTCACCCTGTGCAGGGGTGTGACGGTGACCCGGCCGGTCGCCCGAGCCTGCGCGAGATAGGTCTTCTGCAGGGTCTTCTTGCCGTGGTTGTTGCCGTAGAGCACCTCGCCGGCCAGGGCCGACCTGGGCACGGCGCCGGCCTGCTCCTGCTTCATGTACTCCCAGTCGTAGACGTTGGGCACGAAGACGAACGGGAAGCCGGAGCGCTGGGCGTGCTTACGGCCGACCCGCGCGTACTGGTAGCAGGCGGCGCTCTCCCACCAGGCGGGGTCGACGGCGGTCACCCCGAGGCCGGCGTTGGCGCGGGGGTAGTAGACGTCGTACATCTCGTCGGCGTTCACGGAGGGCAGGATCGCCCCGAAGTTCTCGCGCCGCGGCGTGACCGCCATGCCGCCGTTCACCAGCGAACCGCCGCCGACGCCCCGGCCCTGGTAGACCGTGATGCCGCCGAACTCCTCGGCGTCCAGGATGCCGGTGTGCCTGGGGACGTCCTTGTCGAGCGGGAAGCCGAGGAACTGGCTCAGCGGCTGCTTGGTCCGGGTGCGGAGCCAGAACGAGCGGTAGTCGGGGGTGGTCGTGTTGGCGAAGATCTTGCCGTCGGGGCCGGGGGTGTCCCAGGCCATGCCCATCTCGACCATGCGCACGTCGACGCCCGCCTGGGCGAGGCGCAGCGCGGCGACGGAGCCGCCGTATCCGGTGCCGATCACCAGAGCGGGGATGCGGGCCTGCGTGGTCGATCCGTAGGCGTGTGAGGGGAGCGCCAAGGCGCCGAGAATAGAACCTGTTCCCGTGATGAATCCACGGCGTGAGACAGCCATGTTGTTCCTCACTGTCGGGTGGAATGGGAACGAGTTCTACTGCCGCCCGGATGGGAAGTCACGGCATACCGATTGGTAACTTTTGGGTGGATCGCTCAAGAATGATCGGGGCAAAGCCGACATTCTGAGGAGTTGGAGAACCGCTGAGCCCGGAGCGCCCATGTCCCTGCCGACTCTCGCCCCCGAGACCGTCGACCGCGCCGCCGCGCGGCTCTACGACACCGCCGCCTGGCAGGAGATCGTCCGGCACTGGGGCACCCCCGCCGAAGCCCCGCCCGCCCCCGAGGGAGCGCCGCCAGCCCCCGAGGACTGGCGCCGGCTGCTCACCGTCCCCGTCGACCAGCTCGTCGCCACCGCCCTCGCCGGCCTCACCACGCCCCCGCCCACCGAACGGCGGCTCCCCGGACGCCTCGGCGCGGTCCTGCCCGACCGGCTGCACACCTGGCGCCGCATCGGACAGGCCGACCTGCGCCCCTCCACCCACCTCGCCCACGCCCGCCTCGTCCTGGTCGAGTGGGGCTGGCAGAACCGCCCGTACCGGCTCCGGGACGCCCGGGGCGCCCGCTGCCTCTGCGGCGCCCTCCTCACCGCGCACCGCCTCGGCTACGGCAGCGCCGACACCATGAACCGCTCCGCCGCCTGGATCGTCACCGAGCTGCGCGCGCAGGGATGGACCGGCCTCATCGGCCCCTGGAACCGAGCGCCGGGACGTACCGCGGACCAGGCCCTGGCCCTCCTCGACGCGACGATCCGCCGGGCCGCGCACGCCGGCGAGTGACCTCCCGGAGGGGACGCCCCGCGGTCACTCCACGCTGTCGGACACCGTGAAGAGCCCGCCGTCCGGATCGCGCAGCGTGATGCGCCGGCCGTTGCCCGAGGGGAGTACGGCCGAAGCGGTCGTACCGCCGGCCTTGAGGGCCGTCTCGGCGGCGATGTCGACGTCGGGCACCCGGAAGTGCACATGCCAGCGCGGCCTGACCTGCGGATCGGGGGCCGCCTCCACCGCGCCGCCGAACAGCCGGGCGACGGTGACGCCCGCGTGACTCAGCACGACGTGGTCGTCCTCGTAGGAGACCTGGCAGCAGCCGGGCCGCTCGCCGGCCCAGTCCAGCACCTCGGCGTAGAAGATGGCCGCGTCGAAGGCGTTCCTCGTCCGCAGCTCCAGCCAGGCCGGGGCGCCTCCCTTGCCGACACTCCAGTCGGGGATCACCTCGCCCTCCCAGATGCCGAAGACGGCGCCCTCGCGGTCGGAGGCGAGCGCCGCCCGCCCCGTACCGAACCGCAGAGGCCCGACGGCCACGGTGGCGCTGCGCTCCCGGATACGGGCCGCGGTCACATCGGCGTCGTCGACGGCGAAGTACGGCGTCCAGGCGACCGCCACGGCCAGACGTGGCGCCAAGGCGCCGATCCCGGCGACGGGCGCCCCCTCGCTCATGGCGACGGAGAACTCCTCACCCAACCGGGTGGGCCGGAAGTGCCAGCCGAAGACGGCACCGTAGAAGGACTCGGCGGCTCGGAGATCCCGGGCCATGAGACTGACCCAACAGGGGGCGCCGGACACCGCATGGCTCGAGGTCGACACAACCTTCATCCATCCGTCGTGGACGCGTGATCGTTCTCATCCCACCGTACCCCCGACGAGATCGCCATTCCGGCGGGCCGTCCCGGTACGGAGTGCGAAGCGGCCGAGGGTGAGAAAACCTTGAAAGGTGACGGACGTGCGCGCCGCGCTACGAGAACCGCTGGCCGACCTGCTCGCGCGGCGCAGGGACCCGGTCGTCGTCCAGACCCTCCGGTCCACCGCCGCGGCGACGATCTCCTATGTCGTCGCCCTCCAGCTGAGCAGCGAGGCAGCCCCGCTGACCGCGCCGCTCACCGCCCTGCTCGTCGTCCAGGTGACGCTCTACTCCACGCTCAAGACCGGGATCCGCCGCGTCAACGCCGTGGTCGTCGGCGTGATCATCGCGATCGCGTTCAGCGCCCTGGTCGGGCTGACCTGGTGGAGTCTCGGGCTGATCATCCTGGCCTCGCTGGTGGTGGGCCGGTTCGTGCGCGTCGACGAGTTCGTGCCCGAGGTCGCGATCAGCGCCATGCTCGTCCTCGGCGTCACCCAGGTCACCAACACCGCCTGGGACCGGGTCCTGGAAACCCTCATCGGGGCCGTGGTGGGCCTGCTCTTCAACATCCTGCTCGTGCCACCGGTCTGGGTCGGATCGGCGGGGGAGTCCATCGAGGACCTGGCACGGCGGATGCGGCAGCTGCTGCTGCGGATGGGTGAGGAGGTCGCGACCCAGGCCCCCGTCGCGTATGCCGCCGCGCGCAGGCACGAGGCGCGGCTGCACGAGGCACGCCGGCTCGACAACGACGTGGCCGACGTCGACGCGGCGCTGCGACAGGCCGAGGACAGCCTCCGCCTCAATCCGCGCGTCAAGGAGGGACTTCTGCACCGCGTCGTCCTGCGCACCGGGCTCGACACCCTGGAGATCTGCGCCGTCGTCCTGCGCGTCCTGGCCCGTACGCTCGCCGACCTCGCCAAGGAACGCAGGGAGGAGGAACTCTTCCCGAGAGACGTGGCGATCGCGCTCGAAGACCTCCTGGCGCGTGTCGCGGACGCCCTCGTGAGCTACGCCGTCCTCGTCACCGCACGCGTCAGCGCGAACGCCGACGCCGCGGAGGAACGGCTCGCCGGGGAGCTCGTCGCGACCCGCGCGGTCCGTGACCACGTCGCCGACCTGCTGCTCCGGGGCGTCCTGCGGGACCCCCGGCAGTGGCAGCTCCACGGCGCGCTGCTCGCGGAGATCGACCGGATCCTCGACGAACTGGACCCCGGCCACCGCGGCCGCCGCCTCATGGAGGAGCTCGACCGCCACTCGCGCGAACGCGCCGCGAAGCGCACGCCGCTGTCGGCCCTGCGGGACCGCCTCGAGGTCTAGCGGAACGAGGTCGAGGCGGTGTCCTGCTCGAGGTCCCGCCCCTCAATGCCGGTCGTTCATCAACTCCTGGAACGAGCTCATGCAGGGGGTGCAGTGACGGTCGGTCCTCTCGCGCTCTTCGAGGGGCTCCTCGTGGAGGGACTGCCCGCACAGGGCGGTCGCGGTGCCCATCGCGGCCACGTGCCAGACGAAGATCCCGTCTCGGGGCGCTATGCCGACGTGCATTTCGTACATGGTCGTCTCCATGCTCGGCGGACGTGTTCCTTCTCCAGTGCACCGGACGGAGGGGTGGTTGCACGCCTGGAGGGGGGCTGTTCGGGTGACGCCGCCGCGACCGCGACCAGGCTGGCCCGGTGCCGGATGGCTACCCTGGTTCTGGGGGCGTGGACGGCGACCGGTCGGAGGCGACCCCATGAGACGACGCCACCATTTCCACATCGACCACGCGGGGCACTCGGTCAGCGTCACCATCCAGACGGGCCACACCGCGGTGGTGGAGGTCCTCGTCGACGGCAAGGAGACGGGGCACGCCACGTCCGGGCACGGCCACCCGGTGGCCGTGCACATCGAGCTGCCGACCGAACCGCCGACCCCGGCGACGGTCCGTGCGGCGCCCGGTCCCGGTATCCCCCGCTGCGTCCTGGAAGTGCCAGGCGTCGAGCCTCAGGTCATGTCCCCGCGCCTCTACTGACGGCCGGCAGGCGCAGGACGAAGCGGGACAGGGACCCGGCCGCGCCCGGAGGCAGCCAGGGACCGGAGTCCAGGCCGCCGATGCCGTCCGCCGGCCGCGCCGTGCGGCGCAGCTCGTCGGTGGTGTCCGTCTCGTCACGCAGGGGCGGTCACGGCGAGCATCCGCAGTGAGGCGACCGGCGTCCGCAGGTCATGGGCCGCGTCGGCGAGGAACGCCTCCTGCTGACGACGGAGCCGGCGCACCCGCCCGGTGGGCGTGAGGGCCGCTCTCGTTCCGCGCCCTCGGGAACCGGCCGGTGGTCGGCCCTCCCGTGCGACGTCGTCCCCGCCCGGCGGCCCTCGCACGGTTCCCTCGACAGCCGTCGGCCGGGGGTCCCGCGTCGAGACGGGACCGGTTCGGCGCCCGGTACGTACCAGCCGGAACGAAGCGCCGCATCGAGGCGGAAACCCTCCCCGACCGGCGCCCCGTCAGGTCAACACTCTGTAACGCCAACGGGCTTGTCGGACAGAATCCTTCCTTCCGCACGGCAACGTCTGGGATCTTGCGTCCACCCCACACATCACACGGCCAGGTCGGCGCCACCAGCGCCACCCGGTCATCGGAGGACGCATTGTTTTCCCACATATCCAGCCGGCTGAGACTCTCGGTCGCGGCCGCCGCCGCTCTCGGCGCGGCCGTCGCCCTCGCCGCCCCCGCCCAGGCAGTGGAATCGACCACCCCTGAGCCCTCCGGCGCCTCGGTGTCGAGGGCGGCGAACGTCGCCGCCCCGGCCGCCGCCTGGGCCGCCGGTACCCGCGCCTACCTGGTCATCACCGCGCCCGGTGACACCACGGCCGTGCGCAACGCCGTGGCGAGCAACGGCGGTTCGGTCTTCGCCTCGTACGACGCCATCGGCGTCATCGTCGCCCACTCGACGTCCACGGGCTTCGCCTCGACGATGCGTACGGTCGCCGGCGTCCAGCAGGTCGGCGCCACCCGTACCTCCGACGTCCCCGCCGATGCCTACAACCCGGCGCTCCCCGCGAACCCGGCGCAGTCGCCGACGACGCTCACGGAGTCCAACCGCTGGGACATGACCCAGATCAAGGCCGACCAGGCCTGGGCCGTCACCACCGGTTCCGCCTCCGTCAAGGTCGGCATCCTCGACACCGGCGTCGACGACCAGCACCAGGACATCGCGCCCAACTTCAACGCGGCCGACTCGGTCTCCTGCGCCTACGGCAAGGCGGACACCCGCGCCGGCGCCTGGCGGGACGTCGGCACGCACGGCACGCACGTCGCCGGCACCGTCGCCGCCGCCAAGAACAGCAAGGGAGTCATCGGCGTCGCGCCGGGCGTGAAGATCTCCTCGGTCCGTATCGCCGAGCCGACCAGCAGCCTCTTCTTCGCCGAGAACACCGTCTGCGGCTTCATGTGGGCCGGCGACCACGGCTTCAAGGTCACCAACAACAGCTATTACACGGACCCGTGGCAGTTCAACTGCCCGGACAACGTGGACCAGGCCGCCATCATCGAGGGCGTCAAGCGCGCCCAGGCGTACGCCGAGGGCAAGGGCTCGCTCCAGGTCGCCGCGGCCGGCAACTCCAACTACGACCTGGCGAACAAGACCACCGACAGCGAGAGCCCCAACGACTCCACGCCGGTCACCCGCACCATCACCAACGCCTGCATCGACATCCCGACCGAGCTCCCGGGTGTCGTGACGGTCGCGTCGCAGGGCAACGGCGGCGCGAAGGCCTCGTACTCGAACTTCGGCAACGGCGTGATCGACATCGCGGCCCCGGGCGGCGACGGCGCCTCCGGTGTCTACTCGACGCTCCCGGGCGGCAAGTACGGCAACATGAACGGCACGTCGATGGCCTCCCCGCACGTGGCGGGCGTCGCCGCGCTGATCGCGAGCGTGAACCCGGCGTTCACCCCGGCGCAGATCCGGGACCAGCTGGGCGTGCAGGCCACGGACCGCGCGTGCCCCTCGGACACCCGCTGCAAGGGCACCACGACCAAGAACGGCTTCTTCGGTGAGGGCGCGGTCGACGCGCTGAAGGCCGTCGGCGGCTCCACCCCGCCGCCCGGCGCGTACTTCGAGAACCTCGCCGACGTCACGATCTCCGACAACGCCACCGTGGAGAGCTCGATCACGGTCAGCGGCGTCACCGGCAACGCGCCGGCCACCCTGAAGGTCGGGGTGGACATCAAGCACACCTACATCGGTGACCTGAAGGTCGACCTCGTCGCCCCCGACGGAACCGTGTACACCGTGCACAACCGGACCGGCAGTGGCACGGACAACATCGTCCAGACCTTCACCGTCAACGCCTCCTCCGAGGTCGCGAACGGCGTCTGGAAGCTCCGTGTGAACGACAACGCAGCCCAGGACACCGGCAAGATCGACGCCTGGAACCTCACCTTCTAGGCCGAGAG
>NZ_JBHJTL010000067.1:0-46086 GCF_042264065.1 Streptomyces sp. NPDC056222
GAGGGGCGACCGGCCGCCCGCGCCACCGACCCAGGCAGTTGTACGCCGACCGCGGCTACGACTACGACAAGTACCGCCGACTGCTGTGGAAGCGCGGCATCAAACCCGTGATCGCCCGCCGGGGTGTGCCACACGGCTCCGGTCTGGGCCCGGTGCGGTGGGTGGTGGAGCGCACGAACGCCTGGATCCACGGATTCCGACGGCTTCGGATCCGATGGGACATCCGGGATGACATCCATGAGGCGTTCCTCAAGCTGGCCTGCTGCGTGATCACCTACAGACGCGTCCGAGCATTGTGTTAGCTCCTCTTAGTAGCGAAGGGCGAGTTTCTCGTAGCGGGTGGCCACCGTCGGCTGCGGCCCCCACGGGCGCGGAGCTTCTTGCGGTTGCGGGCGTCGTCGGCCCTGTCCGAAATGGGCAGCGAATCCCGCGTCTGCGCAGGTGGGTGTGGTTCTTCCGAGGGGGGCGTACCTCTTGTCGGCCCGCACTCGGTCG
The DNA here is from genome assembly GCF_042264065.1 of Streptomyces sp. NPDC056222. Classification (NCBI taxonomy): domain Bacteria; kingdom Bacillati; phylum Actinomycetota; class Actinomycetes; order Kitasatosporales; family Streptomycetaceae; genus Streptomyces; species Streptomyces sp. NPDC056222. The sequence continues at coordinate 496 of NZ_JBHJTL010000067.1, forward strand.
GGGCGGGTGCGCGGCCTGCCCGGTCCCAGGCGATGTACCTGGATCTGCTTCAGTGCGGGCTCGAACTGTGGGGAGTCCGTGTCCGCCACCGGATGCGGTTGATCAGCTGCCGCTGGGTCCACTTCGGCGGCCATCCGGCTTCTTGTTCGTCGCCAACAACGGCTACAGCCGGACAAAACACGTTGCACGAAGGGGGCATCATCCTGCGCCAACTGCCTGACGGGACACGCCGGCGGCTGGGACGATCCGTGACGTGATCACTTGGATGCACCGCACCCCACTCCGAGTGGTCGTGGTGTGCGTTGTCACAGCCGGCCTGTTCCTCTTCGGCGCCGTCGTACATGTCACCGACCTTCTTCGCCACGGCCTTCAAGCGTACGAATGGGCTCCGAAGTGGCTCAACATCTACTGGTCCTCGCTGGCGCTCCTCGACCTGCTCGCAGCTGCGCTTCTGATCAGCGGTATGCGACGAGGGACAGACCTCGCCTGCGTCATCATGGCGACCGACCTCGCTGCCAACTGGTACGCCATTCACGGCATCCAACACAGCAGCCTCGCCGCTCAGCCCGGCCTCCAACGACTGGTCGTCTTCACTGCATTCGTCCTGGGAACGGCGCCTTTCGTCCGACGGCACCTCACCAGTTGAGCTTCCGACCTGGGGAAACAGCAGCCGGTAGAGCGTCAGGCGATCTCTGGGCGTGCTGGTCCGGGCCTCGACACCGATGGGAGCAGGGCCCCACCGGACGCACCCTAGAAGACGCCCCCGCGTTGCCCTGCCCTGCGTCCACGCTCATCGGGCGGCGTAGCCGGGGTGTCGCCGTACGTGTACGCGGTGCGGATGTGTCCGTCGCGGGCGTGGACGACGACCTGCGCGGGGGTGTGCTCCTTGGCCCGGTCGCGTGCGGCGTCGATCGCGTCCTTCTGTGTACGGTGCGGCTCGTGCAGCATGCGACGGCCTTCCCTGCCCTCGACCTGCCACTTCACGCCCGCGGCCGCCGCCCGCTCGCCGGATTGTGTGACGTGGTAGACGGTCTGCTTCGCTGTCATGATTCTTCTCCTCGCCGTTCAGGCGGACTCCCGGCGCCGGAAGGCAGGTGGATCTGCAGGAACACAACGCCGTTACTCTCCGTAGCTGGTTCGGGGCTGCACGGCAATGCCACGAGCCCGAACGAAGGCGCCCCGGACCATAGACTTCGAGCGGGCATCACGTCCTCCAGGAACTCCCTGGGTCTGACCTCAGGCTATGCAGGCCCCGCCGTGATCGCACGCCCCGAGGGTCATTCCCGCTCCCCGGCGCACCTTGTGCCGCCGCATGAGGCCCCATACGCGTCACCCTGGAGACCGCCTTCACCAAGGCGCAGCTTCGCGGCCTGGAAAAGGCCGGAGCGGCGCCGATCTCAGCTTCACCCCCGACCGCACCCTCATGGGCCTGACCGGGACGAATTGCCAGCTGGTCGCCGATGCCCAGGCGGTCCGCACAGGGCAGTTTTGACGGGAGCTGGTGACAGGCATTCCCAACCTTGCCGTTGCCGGTCCCTTTCACCCGGACCGGAACGCCTGCTCGGCATCCACCTCAACGATCACTACGCGGACTCCACGGGCGGGATCGCCTTGGACCGTCGTACGGCGCTGGTACACCGCACTGGACGCGCCAGTGGCGGCGGCCGGACCGATTCCGCCGCCGTCGAGCGGTTGGCGGCCCGGGCCGAACGGTAGATCGGCCTCTTGGAAGGCATGTGCCCGGCAGCTGTGGACCGGACTTTCGCACCCGCCTCCTGTACGGACCTGCAGGAGGGGGACGCAGCCGCCGTCCTGTAGTCAGCAGCCGAGGGGCTCGGCTGATGGGCCTCGAAAGCGGGGCCATTGCCGGCAGATCGGTGCACCCGACGCCCGGCTCCTGCAGTGCACAAGCCGCTCTTCGGACGCGTCAGCCTGCCCGAGGAGTTCTTCGCCCCGTTGACGCCTGCGACTGTCTACGACCTCCGGCGTCTGCCACTGGCTCATCGAGCTGACGCTCTCCACCTTCGGACGCAGCCGGGTCATGGCGGAGCTGCTCAACTATGCACGGACTGGCACGCATTGGCGCGGACGCCGAGCAAGCGGGAGTGGGGCAAGCTTTAGGATTCGGGCATGACGGAGAACCCCGAATTCGGCGCGATGTTGACGTGGTTACTGAACCACAGAGAGCTCGGCGTAGAGGCGCTGGCCGACCGCGCCGGGTTGCCTGCGGACGAAATCCGAGCGGTGCTGGCGGGGGACACCCCGAGCGAGGGGCTGCTCCGGCGGCTCGCGCCTGCGGTGGGTTTCCACGCCCTCGATCTCTTCATCCTCGCGGGGCTGGCGGTCCCGGACGATATGGCGCCGGTGGACGCCACTGCCGAGCGGTCGGTGCGGGACTTCGTGATGGACGCGGTGCACCTCCCAGTGGCGGGACGGCAGGAACTCCTTCAGCTCATCCGCTCACTGCCGCAAGAGGAACGATCTTCCCGCTTCGCCCCGAAGTGGTCTGAGTATCTCGCCGACGGTCCGGGCGGGTGGATGGTCTCCATGCTCCATTACCGCAACCTGAGCTGGTCGGGCATGGCGCACATCCTGGGTGTCGTGACACCCACGTACCTGTCGACGGTGACCTATCGCGTGATCGGCGAAGGTTACAAGGACCTGACACCTCGATTGGTGACGGACTTCGCGGCCCTACTGGGCATCGACGCCCGCGAACTCGCCGCGCTGACGGGCGTCACTCTGCCTGAGGTGCCACGGCCTCCGACTCCGGAGGCCGTGGACGCCGCGGCGCTCGTGTGGGAGGCGCGCCGCCTGTCCGCCGCCCAGGCCCACCACGTCTCCCAACTGGCGAGCTCGATGCGAGGGAACTCCCGCAACGAATACTGCATCAACCTGCCCGGGTCCTGACCCCTGCGGGCGCGCCGCTCCGGCTGACCGGGGCAATCGAGCGCGACGAAGCCGGCCGTGCGGCATACCTGAGTGAGCTGCTGGAGTTCTTTCGAGAGGGAAGGCGTCGACAGTGCCTTCGTGTTCCGCTTCACGCTCTTCAACCTGCGGCACCGCCCTTACGGCGATCCCCGCGAATGACCTTGTCCTCGCGAGACTCGGCTTCGTCAATTTCCTCGAAATGCCACGGCGACACTTACCCCGACCTGCCCTGGGAGCCCAAGGCCGCTTTTGTCGCCATCGCCGACCATTAGCGCGGCGGCTGAACACCTCACCCCATCGGGGCTCACGCCTCGTTGACGCGATACTCGTCCGCAGCCGGGTCGCGATGCGGCCATGAGCGGGCACCTGGGCATCGTATGGCGGAGGTCGCGCAGGGTCAGGCGGCCTGGCCGCAAGCGTCGGTGCCGGGGCAGCCGCCGCGCAGGGCGAAGTCGACGCTCGGGAGAGGATCGTACGTCTCAGAGCTGTGGGACCGGCAGCAGGACGAGTGGAAGCGTGCCGGCTTCCACCGTGGCCCGGTCGATCGCGAGGCCGCAGTAGTCGCCTATTCCGGCGAACACGCGGGCTGGAAGATCGTGGTGGTGCTCTTCGAAGTACCGCGACGCCTCCTCCTGGCTGTGCACGCCGTCGTAGGCGGTGGGGAAGACGGCCCCGGCAGCATGCAGGGCGGCGTCGAGGTTCGAGTTCCGGCCGGTGCTCTCGGCGAACTCGGCCTGCCAGGTACGGGCGTCGTCGCCCGGGGCGTGCAGGATCCGCGAGGGGCCCGGTCCGAGATTCAGGGTGAGACAGATGATCTCCTCGCCGACGAGGGGCTCCATCTCCGGTACCTCGCGGTAGCCGAGGGACCAAGTGGCAGCCCATGTGTCCTCCAGGACGTACAGCCAGGCGCCGCACGTGCCGTACATGGCGCGGCTGACGTCTCCCATGTCTGGAGGTATGGCGAGCTCGTGGCGTTCCTTGTACAGGTCCCCGCATTCGAGCTGCTCAGGATCCGCGCCCAGCCGGACGAGGAACTCCTCCGTGTCCACGCCACGGGCCGCGGTCAGGGAAATGCCGCGGAGCATTCCTGGCATGCGGCCGTTCGCCTCCTGGTAGGCATGCTCGCCGATCCACCGCAGACCTGAACCGCGTTGATCGCTCATGTGATCAATCTACAAGCGGTAGCCCACATCAGGGTGCGCGCGTCCGCGCGGCGTTCGACTCCGTCCTGTGAGCCTTGTACGCAGGCTGTTTCCAGCGGTTTTCACACCGAAAGATCTCCTGGCCCGTCGTGCGCTCTCTCGTGGTTGTGACGCTTCAGAGTCGCGAGGGGAAGTCAGGGTGGCCGGCGTAGGGTGAGGCGAGGTCAAGCAGGTCGTCGCATGGCCAGGAGTCGCCGTCGAACTGGCAGTCGTTGCGGTCGTCCCACGGTAGTTCCGGGTCGCCCACTGCCGGACTGCGGGCGTGACGGGCCAGGATGCGTCGCTTGGCCTCGATCTCACGCAGGACGCGGGCCGGATCGTGCAGGGCCACATGCTGGGCAATCGTGGGGTGGAAGCCTGCGAGATCGGCCTGACGGAAGTCGACCGTGTGTCCGTGAGCGGACCACTCCCCGCATCCGTCGCCGTCGCAGCGCCGGGCCAAGTCGGCCTCCTCGTCCAGCCGCGTCTTGAGGAAGCTCACGAGATCTTCGTTCATAGGGGCATCCTCGATGATGCGCCGGGCGGCAACGCTTGATTTTCGTAGTGCGGGCACGCTGCACTCAAGTGCACATGCATGGCTCAGGCAGAAACAGGCGTACGGGACAGGGCTGTGCGCAGCGCGAAGACACTGAGCAAGCCGCCTGCCGCGAACCGCTGAGCGGTCATCACGCGGGGCCGGGCAGCCAGAAACCCCGACACCCGTGCTGCGCCCAGCATGATCAGAGCGTTCACGGAGATCCCCACGATGATCTGCACACCACCGAGCTGCAGCAGTTGCGCCCAGGCCGGACCCGCCTGCGGATCCATGAACTGGGGCAGAAGAGCGGCGTACATGAGAGCGATCTTGGGGTTGAGCAGGTTCGTCAGGAGCCCCATCGAGAACAGGCGGGCGTCGGAGACGGGAGGCAGGTCCTGGGCAGGAGCGAAGGGTGAGCGGCCACCGGGCTTGAGCATGTCCCAGGCCAGGTAGGCCAGGTAGGCGGCCCCGGCGAGCTTGACCACCGTGAACGCCAACGGCACGGCGGCGAACAACGCGGACAGGCCGGCGGCCGCGGCCAGCAGATAGCACAGGAATCCCACGGCGGTGCCACTCAGACTGACCAGGCCCGCCCTGCGGCCTTGGGTAATCGCTCGGGAGGCGAGGTGGATCATGTTCGGTCCAGGAGTCAGGGCCATGCCCAATTCGACCAGGGCCACTCCCCCCACTGCGGCCAGACTGATCACTGTCAACTCCCGATCGTTTGCCGGGTACCTGGTACCCGGCGTAGGCGGCGCCCGGCGGCTACGGCCGGTTGCGACGCATCGGCAGTGCCTTCGTCGCCTGCCTCAGGATACGGCCCTGCCGTTCGGCGTCTCCGTGCGCCCTGACTCCAGCCGCCCACGGCATCAACGACTGCCCGTGAACGCGTCGGCGATTTCCGAATGATCGGCCGGACAGGTCCCAGTTGCTCACTCAAGGCGGCCGGACAGTCGCCGGATGCGGATCAGGTTGCAGGCCAGTTCAAGCAGGCCCTGGTGGAGGTCGGCGCGTCGTTCATAGCGGGTGCGGAGCCGTTGAACTGGGTGCAGCCAGGCGAAGGCGCGCTCGACCACCCGGCGCACCTTGCCCAGTCCGGAGCCGTGGGCGACGCCGCGTCGGGCGACCTGGGATCCCGCCTCGACGCAGGCGGTGGCCCCCGCTGCTCTGCCGGGACGGGGTCATCGTTCGGATGCCACGCTTGCGCAGGCGGTCGCGAAAGGCGCGCGAGGAGTACGCCTTGTCGGTCAGGACCCCATCCGACCTGGTGCGAGGTCTGCCGCGTCGGCGTGGGACGCGCAGGCGGGCCATCATGTCCGCGAAAGCGGGTGCGTCACCAGCCTGTCCGGCGGTGAACACAAGGGCCAACGACCAACAGCCGCCGTCGGTTGTGGACACCCCGCCAGTTGCCGTACTGCTCAGGCAGGTGCACCCACGGCGACCCGGCTTGGAACTTCCAGGCAATTGCTTCGATCACCTCACCGTGGTCCCGCCACCACCTGCCGCCGTCGGAGTCCGGTCCGGGAGTAGCGACTCGATCCGCGCCGGGACGACTCGAGCAGTCGGAGGTAGCCCCCCAACTTCTCGGGCTTCAGCAGGGGGCACGAGCGGTACGCGCGGGTCCTCCGTGTAGGCGCCAATTACGGGCTCCACGAACTCCGCGAGCTCCACGACAAGGCAACCAAGCCACAGCCAGAAGGTCACGCCCAGATGGGGGACCACCTCAGGCGCGCCTCGCCAGGCACAACACCTTGAGGCGCTACCTCGTAGCCATGACCGACTTTCACGACGAACCAGAGCGCCGGGCCGCACTCCGCCAATCAGTCGAAGCCCGATTCGGCCAGGCCGGCGATTGGACCCTCAAACTCCAAGCCGCGTACGCCCAGCTCGAAACCATGCACAAGCTCATGGGCGACGACTACGCACCCTTCGTCGCCCTCGCCCAAGAAGCTGTCCACCGTCAACGCGACCGACAGACCCTGCGGCTGCTCTTTCGACGAGACCACCTCTCGATGCTGTTGCGACCCCGCTTCGGCGAGCAGTCACTCACAGCAGACGTCGGCTGGGCACTCAACATCGCACTCGAGTCCCTCCTCACGGAGGACGAGTACGAGCAGATCATCGACGCCGCAGTCGAAGCCACACAACCCACGCCCGTGAGCACCCACTGACACGACAAGGCCCGCCACCCGATGGGGTGGCGGGCGTGGAGTTCCCCGTGCCCGTCGCCTTGGCCCAGACTGCGCCCCGTCTCCCGTCCGGCCCGGCACTCTGCTGCCGACACCAGGGCCGCGGCGCCGCGCAGGCCCCCGAGCCGTGGCGTGGAGCGTGAGGCGGCGGGGCTGCCGGCCGCGTCGTTCGCGCGCCGGGGCACGGTCGCCACAGCGGCGACGGGCACTCTCCACACGGCGATGTAGCGGTGCTCAGCACCGCTACATCGCCGAGGTACCTGCGCATGGCCCGCGGGTGGACCAGTCGTGGCGGCTGTGCCCGTCAGCCGAGGCGGGTGAGTTTGTCGGTGAAGGCAGGCTCCGTCAGATCCGTCTGCACTGTCACCGGGACCGATGGGGCACCCGGCCCGCTGCCCACGGTCAGCGTGGCGACCTCGGTGCCCGCCGCGGCCGAGCGGGGGAGCGCATTGCCGTTGCCGCTCAGGACGGCGTCCAGCTTCTGGCCGGGTACGCCGACGACCTGCAGGTCTTTCGCAGCGACCACAGGTGTGCGCCGGCCCAGACCGTCCTCCACGTGCCCGACGACCTGCCCCTTCGAGATGACGGTCACGGACGTGAGACCCGCGCGGACGGCCGCGACGACCTTCTCACTGTTGGACTTCACCAGGGCCAGGCTCCTGATGGCATCCGGGTCGGCCCCCTCGACCCGCTGGCCCATCATCGAGCCGAGGATCAGCGGCGTTCGCGAGCCGACCGTCTTGTACGCGGCCCACACCAGCGTTCCGCCCGCCGGCGTGCTGGATCCGGTCTTGATGCCCCTGATGCTCAGCCCGGCGATCAGCAGGCTGCCGTTGTTGTTGTGCAAGGGTTCGGGCAGCCCCTTGATCGTGGCGGTCGGCATGGCGACGATCGCCCGGAAGACGTCGAACTTCATGACCGCCTCTGCCAGCTTCAGCTGGTCGACGGCCGTGCTCACGGTCTTGCGGTCCAGCCCGCTGGGGTCGGTGTAGGTGGTGTCGTGCATCCCGAGGTCCTTGGCCGCCGCGTTCATCTTCGCCACGAAGGCCTCGGTGGAGTCGCTCCCGCCGTCCCACCGGGCCAGCAGCCGAGCGACGTTGTTGCCTGACGGGATCATCAGCATCTTCAGCATGTCCTGCTGGCTGAAGGTGGCCCCCACCCTCAGGCCCTGGATCCTGGACTCGTGCTTGGCCGTCCCGTCCGCGACGGCCTTGGCGTCCACCGTGATCTGCGGCCCCTCCTCGCCCCGCTGCAGCGGATGCCCCTTGAGGATGACGTACGCCGTCATGATCTTCGCGACGCTGGCCGTCGGCACCGGATTCTGCGCACCGAACACGGCGACCTCGCCGGTCCCGGGAATTCGGACCGCTCCCTGCCCGTGGTCGGGCCACGGGATCTCGAACCGGCCCGGCAGCGCGTACGAGGCCTCGGCTCCGCCGAGTGTGGGTTCCGGCAGCGGCCGTAGCGCCTGCACGACCATGAAGACCACGGCCGGCAGCAGGACCAACGGAGTCCAGAGTCTGATCCGCCGGATGAGGGTCCGCTTCGGAGCCGTGGGCGGCGGGGGAGTATCGGTGAGCTGCGCCAGCAGATCGAGCGCGGTCAGCGGGGCCTCCTGCCTCGGTTCCGGACCGCGACGGAGGGCGTCTTGTGAGAAGGCGAGGTCGGGTACGGGTGCAGTAGGGGGCGTGAGTGGTTGTGTCGATTCGTGCTGCGGCTGCGGCTGCGGCTTGGGCTCGGGGGCGGCTTCGTACTGGTCCGCGGTGTCGCCCGGGCCCGCGTCGGCCACGCGGTCGACCGCGAGGCCGGGCTGCGACGCGTGCTCCGGTGCCTGTTCCGGCTCGGCCTCCGGCGCCGTGCCGGGACCGGTATCCACCTCCGCTTCAGGCGTCGGTTCCTCCAGGACGGCGGAACGCGCCCGTCCGCCCTCGACGGCGCCCGTACTCTCCACCGGCGCAACGTCCTCGCCGCCCGGCGTCTGCCCGCTCTCCGACCCGCTGGGGGACGTCCCGTTCACCGGTACTGCATTCATCGTTCGGCCTCTTACCCGCGTCTGACCATGTCGAGCACCTAGAGAATCGAGGTGGTCGGAAAGTTGCTCATCCGGTCATCCTGTTGCCAATCGGTCACATTCGCACGGCAGCCGCCCCCGAATGAGGGGAGCCCGATCTCAGACTCACCGGCTCAGACCCACCGGCACAGGCCCTCGGGTCCCAGCCTGCAAAGAGCGGTCCAGGGCTGGCAGTGCCCGCCCGCCGCAGGTCGCCGTCGTACGGATCTCAGGCACGGCCCCGCAGGGCACGGCGATGCGGATTTCAGGGCTATCGGCAGGAGCCGCGTGTGAGGTTCAAGCCTCCGGCTCACGCTGGTGCTCCGTACGAAGACCGTGAGCTCGGCGTTGTGGCCCAGCGAGTCCCATGGCGAGGTCTGGCTGGAGGCCGGTGGCAGGGGGAACGGTTCGCGAAGCAGGTAGGTCGGGTAGGTCGGGACACTGGCCCCGAAGGGACCCTGCGTGAAGCCGACGCTCTGGCGATACACGGAGCGTGAGCGGCCCAGGCCGGTGAGTAATGAGGCTGCCTGGACAGTCGCCGTAGCTGTGATGCCCCGCACAGGACCTACGTCACGTCCTAAGGGAGGTAGTACGCGGGGGTCCCGTGATCCCGCGCCCGGGTGGCTCGCGGCAGATCATTTCGGACATTTGCTATGCGGTGGGGTAGTACGTCACATCCTTGCGCTGGGCTCGGAGCGCCCCTAACCATGGCTGTCGTTCCGGGGATCCCGGTGCGGGCCGGACAGCAGAGCATCGCTCGACCGCCCCGCCGCCTCGCGGAGAGCTGCTCCGCTTCCGCCGCACCGCATTCGGTCGGCATCCCCACGTCGTCTTCAGATGGAGAGTTACTCGCGTATGACCGCCACCACGCAGAACACCACCAGCCGCATCGCCCGATTCCGCAAGCTGTCCGTCGCAGGCATAGTCACCGCAGGTGCCGCAGCGGCGGCGCTCACGCTGGCCCCGTCGCCCGCTCAGGCAGCCCCGGTATCGGCGAATGTCTCGGCGTCCCAGGTGTCGGCGGTGGCTGCTCCGGCGGCGAAGAAGGCGAAGAAGCAGTACGCCGACAACCTCGACGGCTGGATCAAGGAAGCCCTGGACATCATGAAGGCCGAGGACATCCCCGGCAGCTACGAGGGCCTGCACCGCAACATCATGCGTGAGTCCTCCGGCAACCCGAACGCCCAGAACAACTGGGACGTGAACGCGCAGAACGGCACGCCGTCGAAGGGCCTGCTCCAGGTCATCCAGCCGACGTTCGACGCCTACCACGTCCCCGGAACCCCGCATGACCTGACCGACCCGGTCGCCAACATCACTGCGGCCGCCAACTACGCGGCCGACAAGTACGGCTCCATCGACAACGTCGACTCCGCCTACTGATCCACCCTTCCCGGCCCGCCGAGCGCCTCGAGGCCCCTCGGCGCCACACAGCCGGTGACGTCGCCAGCGCCGTCACTGGCTGTCGCATTTGCTTGCCGGCCCTCGCCCTGTAGCGCTTCGTCCAGGGCGGCCCCGCCTCGCACCGTGGACACCTGTGTCGGTCGCGCCGGACGCTGCCCAGCGCTCGACGAACAACCGCACCCAGCGGGGGACCTCGGCCCGGGACGGGCCGAGCGGGGTGCGACGGCCACCAGCAACACCCGGGTCCGCCCGCGGAAGGGACCACCCTCCAGGAAGAGCTGCCCCAGCGCGTGGGCGCCTCCGGCGCCCCGACCCGGGGCCCTCGATCAGCCGGTGACCGGTGCGAGTCGCCCAGGTCCGGTGGGCCTGCCGCGGTACTGCCTTCGTCAAAGGATCCGGATTGGGGACAGGGGCGGAGCCTCTTGGGCACGGGTCAGGTCCGCACCGCGTGTGACTGAGTGCCCCACTTGGCGGGGTGACTGCTTGAGTTGGGCGACTGATCGAGTTGTCGACCCTGAGCGCTCAACCGAGCCTCAAGACTGGCGCCGCCGCCGCGGCACGGTGCTCGGTAGGAGATATGCCGCGAAGGCGTTTGAAGGCGACGCTAAGCGCGAAGGTGTTGGCATAGCCCACCTTCCGTGCGATCGAGCCGACCGTGGCGTCGGTCCCGCGTAGCAGTTCGGCGGCCAAGTCGATGCGCCAAGAGGTGAGGTAGGTCATCGGTGGCTCGCCGACCTGTGCGGTGAACCGGCGGGCGAACGCGGCGCGAGACAGTCCCGATTCGGCCGCCAGGTTGGCCACCGTCCATGGGTGGGCCGGATCGGAGTGGAGCAGTCGCACAGCATGGCCCACCGCCGGGTCATCCATCGCCCGGTACCACGCGGGCGCATGCGCCTCGGACTGATCGAACCAGGTCCGCAATGTGGAAAGGAGCATCAGGTCGAGCAGCCGGTCACGCATCACCTGCTGGCCGGGGCCGTCCCTGATGATCTCCTCGACCATCAGTTCCAGCAGTGGCGGGTGAACGTCGGTGCTGCGGACCACCAGGACTTCGGGTAGCGCGTGCAGCAGCCGCTCGCTGATCTCACCCTGGCCGGTGTAGGCGCCGCTGAGAAGGAGGGCTGAGCCCTCCCGGCCGTCGTCGGCCTCACCGGCGTCGGGGCCGCGAAGACAGTAGTCGGCGCTCTCGACCACGATCTGTGGTGGGGTGGCCGGGTCGTCCGTGACCGTATAGGGCGCGCCCGGCCGCGGATGACCGTGATGTCCCCGGCCCCGACCGACACCGGTTCGACATCGGCAGGCACGATCCATGCCTGGCCGCGCAGCATCGTGGCCAGCGTCAGCGGTGATCCGCTGGCGAAACACAGGGACCATGGCTGGTCCATGACGGTCCGACGGAACAGGGCGCCGCGGGCCCTCACTCCGTCGAGCAGTTCGGAGAGCACATCCACGGCGCTAGCGAGACGCACAGACATCGAAGTGAGTTTCCGAGCCATGGATCATCTCGCGGGAGATGACTTCAATGACCTCATGACCAAGCAACCAATTCTGGTGACCGGCGCCACGGGAAAGACCGGGAGCCGGGTCCTGACCCTGCTGCGAACGCAGGGGGCTCCTGTCCGGGTGGCATCGCGCGCCGGCGAACCGCGATTCGACTGGCTGGACCGTGCCACCTGGGATTCCGCGCTGGACGGCGTGAAGGCCGTGTACCTCGTGCCGGTCGACGGGGAACTCCTCACACGCCCCTTCGTCGAGCGTGCCGTCGAGCTCGGCATCGAACGCATCGTGCTGTTGTCGGGGCGCGGCGTGGAAGTGCCGGGATACTCCGGCGAAGCCAGCATCGCCGGTGCCACACACATTGACGGGGAGAGCGCGGTGCGCGACAGCGGCGTCGCGTGGACGATCCTGCGACCTGCCTGGTTCGCACAGAACTTCAGCGAGGGCATCTTCCTGGACGCGATCCTCGCCGGTGAGTTGAGGCTGCCGGCTGGGGACGGTGCGGTCTCCTTCGTCGATGCCGGCGACATCGCCAGGGTCGCGGTCGCGGCGCTCACCGAGGAAGGACACGACGGGCAGACCTACGAACTCTCCGGGACCCAGGCCCTGACCATTGCGCAAGCCGTCGCTGAGATCTCCGGGGCCACTGGCCGGGACATCCGGTACGTCCCGCTGTCCCCCGAAGATTTCGTCGCGGAACTCACCGGGCGGGGATGGGCGGCCGCCGAGGCGGAGGACTATGCGGAGGCGGTGAGCCCGATCCGACGCGGAATGGACAGCCACTTGTCCGACGGAGTAGCGCGCGCTCTCGGCCGACAACCGCGTGACTTCACCGACTACGTGAAAGCGTCTGTCGGTGCGTGGCGCGAGTGAGCACAGAGCCGCACCACCGGCAGAAGTGATCCGCTGACCTTCCGCGCCCGGTTCCGCCCATGTGGCTCGATGCGAGAATCTGAGAGAACGACGGCGACGGCATCGACGCTTTCGAGCCGAACGACGAGTGCCACAGTCGGCGGAAGTCGCCAACTGCGGCCCTGACTCTCCTCATCCGCGACACCAGCGGCTGCCGCTTCGAGCCGATGAGCGAAGCCGATTCGGTCGGCTACCTCACCGTCCCGCGGTCCAGCGGCGGCATCAGACGCCTGATCACGATGGGATACGAGGTCACTGCTACGCACTCGGCTGCGCACGAACTGCGTAGGCTGTACTCGCTGCCGAAGCCGAGAGCACAGGCGGCTCTGTTGGGCCGACTTCGGAACGGGACCCGAATACGGGCCCGTCTACGGCGGCACCCTGCTGTCTCCCACACCCCAGGACACTTTCTCCACGGGGGAGTTCACCAAGGCACCGGTGCTGCAGGGCATCACCCGCCGCGAGGAGCGGGGCAGGGGCGACGGCTTCGAGCGCCAGTCCGCGATCTCAAGGCACTGGCCGCTGGGCACGCTGATCAGGGCCATCGAGTCGCCGGATCCGCCGGATTGGATGCCCAACCGCTGATGAGTCCCTCCGGTGCAGCCCACGGCCGGACTGGAGCACCGTTGTCCGTACTCCAGTCCCGCAACCACTAGGCACCTACCACTGATTTCGTTGTAGATGGCCTAGCCCACCTCGCTGACGTGAGAGGAGGTCCATTACATGTCGTCCCCGCCAATTGGCAGTCCCACTGCCGGGCCGGCGTGCCGTTGTCGTTGCGCCAGTCCGCAACCTCAAGACACTTGCCGCTATGGGCGTTCGCCGAGAGCTCCCAGGGCATCGCAGCAGCGGGCGGCGCCGGAAGGCGGGGCGACACAAGCACACTCGCCGTAACCACCCCAACAGCACGGCCCCCAAGCTTGGCAATACTTAGTGCCACGAGGAAGCCCCCCTTCATACAGCCGGCAACAACCGGTCCACGACACACGTCATCAGGCTGGAAACACGCCACCGCGGCTGCGCTCACGTTGAGGCGGTGTTCCCAGCAACGGTGAATCTAGGCCCGAGCGACGCGCGGTGGTGTGCGTGACGTGCAGGGTTTCTGTGCTCTGCGTGCCGTGGGGAGCTCAGGGACAACGAACGGTGTTCGGTAGGGGTCATCCCGTAGGCTTCGCGGAATGCCCGACTGAACGCCGTGGCGCTGGAGAAACCCCAGCGAGTCGCGATCACTTGAACGGGCTGACCGCTCAGTTCCCCGCACGCGAGGTCGGCGTGCGCGCGCTCCAGGCGGCTCTGGCGGATACATGCCGAGATGGTCAGGGGTTGGTCGCCGAAGAGCGTGTAGAGCCGGCGTAGGGACATGTTGTGCCGATCGGCGACGACCTGGGGAGTCAGGCCAGGGTCGCCAAGGTTGTTCTCGATGAAACGGTGGATCCGCTGCAATGTCTCCTGCGCACGGGCCTCCGCGGGTGCCTCCCCAGGGTCACCGATGTGCCGCGCGAGAAACGCGATGGCCAGGTCGAGGGCGACTGACCCGAGCCCGCGCAGCTCCTCGGGGCGACAGCGCGGGCCGCGCGTGAGCAGCGACTTCAGGAAGTCGGCGAAGACCGCTCCGGACCCCACGTCTGCGGCCATGCCCCGTGCGAGAAGGCGGTCCACCCGGTCTGAGCTCAGCGCCAGGGCCGTACGGGGAATTTGCAGGACCACCGACTCGACCTGTCCGCCGATGCATGCTCCCTCACTCGGCCGCGACGTGTCCGTGAGCACGAGTCCCCCCGCGACCACCGAATCGTTGCCCCTCTGGGAGATTCTGACAGCACCTTGTGTGACGAGCGCCAGCTGCAGATGCTCGGGATCGCCACGCCGGACATGAGCCAAGGTGCGGCGGGAGAGTACTGGTGAGCAAGCCAAGGCGGACAGCCGCACCACGCCGAGGTCCAGGTCCGTGATGCCTGCCCGGAAGTCGGCCGTATGCCGGGTGCTGAGCATGACGGGCATGACATCGGTGGACACTGTCTCGCAGAACCAGTCGAACCTGTCCGCGCGCGCTCTGACAGCCTCCGACGCAACCAGCAATCCCATGCAATCCCCTACGCCTCGACATGGCAGCGAACCAGCCCCTTACCGGTTGTCGCACAGCCGTGCTTCCCAGCACCGCCACGTGATCAATTATCAGACACGCGATTCCGGACAGGACACGTGCTCGTGCCGCTGCGGTGAGCCGATCACCCGCAGTCACCCACGTCGGCGTCTGGTTCTGACCAGCTTCCAGTGGGAGCCCTCTGTCGGACTTCTTCCCTTGCCGTCGTGGGGTGGCCGCCTGGAACCGAGAAGTTGAGTGCCTGCGACGCCGGGCCGACAGCGACCCCCGCCGACGGCCGGCCGCTGAACAGGCCCGGGGGTACGGGCAGATGACCCGAGCGCGTGCTGGGCGCACCTTCTGTAACACGCTTTGGTCGGCGTCCTGCTGACGCGGCCTTACTGCGGCACCCCACGAGTGCTGCACCGCCATCGCCGCTGGCTTCTCCGTGCCTCGGTGGCCGGGCCGCACAACGTTGCCGTCGGGCGAGATCGTCCGCCGACTGCCACTGTGAACCCCCTGGAAGGTGTCCGGCATGCAATGCGGCACGATGGCCGGATGAACGCACAACGGGGAAGCACAGCAGAGGAATCCATCGGAGAGCTCGCCCGGCGACTCGTCGCGGTAGACACCGACGGCTGGACGCCGGAGGGGGTGAGGGCTGTGGCGGCCGAGCTCGGCTGGGCTTGGGGCGGCACGTCGGACGCTCCTGTGTTGATCACCGGTCGGTCCTCGGGCGATGCTCGCCTGCGCCCAGTCGGCGAATACGAGAAGCGCTATGCCAACGGCGAGTCGTACGTGGAGATCGCGGTCCCGGTGTCGGCTCCCGCGCCGGACGCCGCAGCACAGGCAGTTGCCTTCCGCGCCGCGAAAGAGGAAGTGACCTCGGCTCTGGGTAAGCCGTCCATCATGGGCTCGCACGGCGACATGGGCCCTTTCTACGACAGCGAACCGCACTGGGGCGCACCCTTTCTACGCTGGCGTGGCATGCCGGACACTCTTGAACTGCGCGCTGGGAAGGCGGGGCCCGAGCTGGTCCTGCAGCCCACTGACCCGGCGGAGAACTGGTTCTGGCGTCAAGGTGTCGGCGAGGAGCACTCGATCAGCGGCTTCTTCGGCAGCAACCGTGACCAGGCCAACGTCGGGCTCGGCTTCCCGGGCGGTTGGACTGCCCGTAGCTGGGAGACGGTCACTCGGTCGCTGGGCGACTTCCTGGGCGCGCTGCCCGCCGAGACCACAGCCCTGGGCATCCGGATCGGGATGCCGTTCTACGGGCGCAACGGCCACAGCGCGCCCCTCCTTTTCGATGTGGCGTGCGGCGACCGGCTCTCGATCGGCTGCTTCGCCCCGGACGACGTCGATCTGGCCGCTCTCGGCTGGGGCACCGTCGCCGAGCACCCGCACACGGCGTCGGTCTTCGGCGACGGCGATCCCGTATGGCGCGTGGACGCGGGTGGCCCCGGCGAGCCGAAGGGCCGGGTACTCGCGGAGATGCTCGTGGCGACGGCCAGGGCGGCCGGGGCGAACGACCCCACCGATCTGATCGTCGGCGGCGAGGCTGGCTACGTCGAGGGCTACCACGTCACCTACTACGGGCTGGGCCTGCCGACCGGCTGAACCTTCGCCCGGAGGCGGGCACCGTTAGGTCGCCCGTCTCTCTCAGGCGCGCGCCTGGATCGCGGTCGGGCTGTGCCTGCCCAGCCCGACCGCCCAGGTGGCCGGCGACGGCCCTGGTGTGTGACAGCTCCGACCGTGGGATCAGTCGGCGGAACCGAACAGAATCGCCGCTGCCCGGAGACTGCGCGTGAAGACCGGCTGTCCTGCCCTGCACCGAGACCAGCCCTCCGTACCCCGGCCGCCCACCCGGCTCGAAGAGTCGTCGAACCAGCACCCGCATCGACCTCAGCCCGGTCCACGTCACGCACATGGCGAATGGTCAGGAGTGGTACGGCCCGGGGGCGGCGTCGGGGGCGCCGAGCACGAACGCGGCCGGCCAGCTCTCGCGCAGGATCCGGGCCAGCAGCGGGTGCTCGGAGTCGAGAACCTCGCTGAATCGGATGGAGCCGTCCGCCTCGACCCGCTGCCCGCCGAGTAGGACATGCGCCTTGAGCAGCTCCTCACCCCACGGCTCGATGGCGTTGCAGAACAGGCCCTCGAAACGGTGACCCTCCAGGGTGCCGTCGTGCACCCGGCGGGTGTAGTCCTCGATCACCTCGGCGGGCAGGCACACCCAGGCCAGGTGGACCACAGTGCGGCCGTCGTCGAGGCGGATCGGCAGCCGGACCTTGAGGAAGTTGCCGACACCTCGGGCGACCATCACCGCGCCGGTATCGGTGGCGACCCGCTCCGCCCGCTCGGCCGGGGAGAGTTCGGCGATCAGGTGGGGGAGAGTGTGGGCGAAGCCGGGGTGCTCCGGGTCCAAGGTGCCGCCGCAGTCGCACCCGCACCCGCCGGCCGCGTGTTCGTGCCGCTCCTGGCCGGAGTCGACGGGCAGCACCAGAGTGAAGGACCGGGCGACGGTGAAGACCGTCGGCTCGGGCAGGCCGAGCGCGGCCAGCGCGGCGGATGCGGCCTCGTGCCGCTCACCGTTGACCCGCACCTCGGCCTCCACTGCGCCTGGGGCACCGCCGTAGAAGACCCGGACACCGTTGAACCAGGGCGACTCCAGGTCGGCAGTGAAGGTGTGCGCGATCTCGTGGAGCACGTCCGTCTCCAGTAGTGCGTTCTGGAGACGGAGGTTCTCCCGGTCGGAGATTCCGTACGCCAGCACGCCCGAGGTGATGGATCGCCACCCCGGTACGCCGCGCCCCTCGTCGGGGCCCCAGTGCTGGGCGAGCTGCTCGTGCCCGTCGAGCAGTTCGAGCATGCAGGCACCGGCGGAACGGGCCCAGAGGCCGGCCGCATCGCGTGGTGTGGTGACCACCACGACGCAGTCCACGAAGCAGGGCACGTCGGGCTGGATGCTCACGTTCGGGAAGGCGATCAGGTCGTAGTGCCGGTCGTCTTCGTGCCCCGCCGGCCCGACACCGACGGCCCAACCCTGCGGGCTGAGCAGTGAGTTGCCCTTGAGTTCGGCCCTCGCCGTGCAGCCGGGGGCGACCTCCTCCAGGGCGTCGCGGACCAGGGAGAGGAACTCGAGATCGGGCAATCGGCTTTTGGGTGGCTCGGTGGCGCGTGGGCGGCGGCGTATCCAGGACATGCGGGGATCATACGGAGGCGGTGTTGGTGCGCCACTTGCATCTCCGTGTGCCTGGGCAGCCGTGATGTCGGCGGCGGTAGCGGCAGAGGGCCGGTCGCGCCGAGCCGTCGGTGAGCGGAGTCTCGCTCAGGCGCTGCTCAACTGCGCGGTGAGCGGGCGTCCTCGGCGATTTGGCAGGGGCGGCAGGATTTGAACCTGCGGCGTACGGGTTTGGAGTCCGCTGCTCTGGCCAGCTGAGCTACGCCCCTTCGGTGAGGTGAGCTTGGCATCGTGGAGGTCCTCGTCGCCACCGGATATTCCCGCAAGCCGGGTCACTGCGTCGCAGATCCAGGACCGCGTTGGGTGCCCGTGGTCGACGCCATAGTCCCGAGCCGGCCTCGCAAGTTGGTGCAGCGTCAGAGCCAGGCTTGAGTGATACGCAGGAGCGCATGACTGCTCCTCCCGCTCGGCCTGCCCGACGCCTCGGCACCTCGGGAGGCTGCAGAGCGCCGAGTGGTACTCGCCGGTGGACGGAACGTTCCGGGTGGGACCGGCCGCTACGATCACCTGACGACAGACGGCGAAGAGGACAGGGACCGGACTTGAGTTTCTTCAGTGGAGTCGAGGACCTCGAACTCTTCCTTTCGCGCAGCCGAGTGTTGACGGTTGTGTCTGTCCCGGCCTGTGTGGGCGCGATGGTCTTCTTCCTCAGGGAGGAGGGCTGGCGCTTCAGCCTGCTTCTGGGCTGCGTGCTTCCGTTGGTCGCCGCGTACCTGGGGATTCGTGGCAAGCGGGAGATTCGCAGCGGGCTGGCCGCAGCGGGTCTCGTGCTCGCCTTCATCACACTTCCACTGGCCTTGCTTCTGGCACGGCTCGAAGGGGTGTAGGTGGGCGTACGGCTGGCCCCGGCTGGCTGAGGTCGGCCCTGCGCGGGGTCCTCGCCACCTACAAGCACTGCCCGAAGGCGACAAGCTCGTCGCGCGCATCGTGCGCCACCTCGCCCGCATTGCGAAACGCAGCCCTGAGCACACGCTGTTCCCGTAGTCCCACGTGCATTGGCCGCTGCTGGGGCCGGAATGACGGGGTCTCGGGGCACGAGACGGCGGTCCTGGCCGGGCCTGCTTACCGTCTGCTGTCCGCCTGACGGGCCGGCCTCACTTCAGGTGTCGGCCGAAGAACCGGTTGCCGTCCTCGACCTCGAACCACGGGGTACCGGTGTGTCCGCCCAGATTGGCGTGCAGGGTCTTCTCCGTGGTGCCGAAAGCGTCGAACAGGTCCAAGGCGCGCTGCCGGGGGTTCCCTTCGTCGTCCCACTGCAGCAGGAACAGCAGCGGAATGGTGACCTGTCGAGCCTCCTCGCGCTGGGCGCGGGGCACGTAGCCCCCAGCGAAGAATCCGGCGGCCGCGATGCGCGGCTCGACCGCCGCGAGGCGGATGCCGACGGCGGTCCACCCCGAGTACCCGACCGGGCCACTGATCTCGGGCAGCGAAAGGAGGGCGTCCAGGGTAGTCCGCCATTCCGGGACCGCCTTTTCGACCAGCGGGCCGATGAAGGACTCGAAGATCTCGTCGACCGGTTCGCCGGCCTGCATCGCCCGGCGGAGCTCGGCACGAGCCCGCTCGTCGGCGGCGGAACGGGGCCGGTCGCCGCACCCGGAGGCGTCGATGGTGGCCACCGCGTAGCCGTACGCCGCAGAGTGCCGCGCCCGGGCCACCAGCCGGGCTGCCCCCTTGGGCAGGCCGTTGTTGTGGGCCATCAGGATCAGCGGGACCGGTGCGGCGGATTCAGGCGTCCACAGGGTGCCGGGGATCTCGTCGAGGGTGAATTCGCGTTCGAGGACACCGTCGTCGAGGCGCTGCTCGGAAGTGAAGTGCATGGTCGTGCCTTTCGGGAGTGCTCGTGAACGGCGCTCCCGGACGACTTGCCCTATCGTCCGACCGTGACCCCGGAGGGGAGCACCCATGTCGATACTGCGTTCACGGGTACCACCTCCTCGTTCTCTCGCACGGCCTCCGGAAACGTAGCAAGTGCCGCCGTGGTCCGCCAAGCAGATTCTTTACGGAGACTCCGTGGCCGGCCGCCACGGAGGCAGTACGTAGAGCCACTTGGGGTCCTTGGAGGTCACTGAGTCGTGCCCGCCCAGGGGCCGGCACCCGCACGTCATCGACGGCCCGGCCCGGGGCGACGTCCGGGGCACCTTCGAGGCCCCTAAAACCGGATGCCGGACGGTGTGTGGTGCGACCAGACTGGCCGCACCACACACCGTCCCACCCTCGAAGGACAACCCCGCCCGTGCAGGCTGCAGTCACCGTCACCCCCGCCCAGATCCCCGAACTGCTGCTCGGCCTCGCCACCGTGCGGCCCGTGTTCCTCTGGGGGGCGCCCGGCATCGGGAAGTCCTCGCTCGTGCGGAAGTTCGCAGACTCACTGGGCCTGGAGTGCGTCAGCCTCCTCGGCACGCAGCTCGCCCCCGAGGACCTGATCGGCGTACCGCAGATCCGCGACGGCCGCTCCGTCTTCTGCCCGCCCGAGGCCATCGCCCGCGACGAGCCGTACTGCCTCTTCCTCGACGAGCTCAACGCCGCGAGCCCGGACGTCCAGAAGGCCTTCTACTCGCTGATCCTCGACCGCCGGATCGGCTCCTACGAACTGCCCGCGGGCTCCATCGTCATCGGAGCCGGCAACCGCGCCACGGACAACGCGCTGGCCCGGCCCATCGCCTCCGCCCTTGTCAACCGCCTCACCCACGTCCACCTCCAGGCGTCCGCACAGGACTGGCTGGTGTGGGCCGGCGAGCACGGCATCCACTCCTGGGTCACCGACTACCTCACCGACCGACCCGACCACCTCTGGTCGCAGCCGCCCAAGACCGAGGAGCCGTTCTCCACCCCGCGCTCCTGGCACATGCTCTCCGACGCCCTGCACTCCTTCGGCGCGGAGCTGGACGAGCAGACCCTCAAGGTGGTCGCCCACGGCACGCTCACCCCCGCGCACGCCGTCTCCTTCTGCGGCTACGCCAAGATCGTCCGTCACACCTTCGGCATCGAGGCCATCCTCAAGGGCGACGCCTCCTGGCCCGCCCGGCTCCAGGACCGCGACCTGCTCTACTACCTCGCGGAGGCCTTCCGCGGCCGCCTGCTCAAGGATCTCCCGGCGCAGAAGGAACACGTCTCGCCCGCGCTGCGGCAGCACACGTACCGCTTCAAGTCGCTCCTCGTCCAACTCGCCGAGATCTCCGTCGAGGTGGCCCAGACCGTCATCGCCGACGACGCCGACGGCCAGCCCGTGCTGCCCGGATGGTTCCTGATCGAGGCCGCCCGCGACATGCCCCGGCTGGTCGAGGCCCGCCGGTGAGCCGGAGCGGAAAGGCCCGGGCGAAGGCCGCCGCCAAGCCCGACCCGGCCACCCAGGCCTTCGCCGAAGGCCTGGCCCTGGTCAAGCAGAACCCGGCCCTCGGCGCCCTCGACGGCAAGATCTGCCGCGATGCCGGATGCCCGCAGTCCCCGGCCGAGGGGCTGGCCACCGTCACCTCCAACGGCGTCGTCCACGTCCACCCCACCCGGCGGGCCGAACCCCGCGAGTGGGCCTGGACGATCGCCCACGCCCTGCTCCACCTCGGCTTCGGCCACGTCCCGGCAGCCAAGGACGAGAACCGGTCCCAGCCGGACCCCTTCGACCTCGCCGCCCGCTGCACGGTCGTCAACCGATTCCTGCTGACCTTCCCGGTCGGCCGCGCCCCCGAGCACCTGCCCGCCGAGTACCCCGGCGGCGACGAGGACGAGCTCGCCGCCCGCTGGCGCCGCGACGGCATCCCGGCCACCTACGAGCACTGCGGCACCGCCGGGCGCGCCCCCGACCAGATCCTGACCACGTGGCGGACCTGGAACACAACCGTCCCCGACTGGCAGACCGCCTTCGCCGCCGCCCTGACCCGCAGCGTCTCCGCCGCCATGGACGTGGCCGGCGGCCGCCGTGACCGGACCACCGGCGAACGCGTGGCACAGCGCCCCTGGGACCAGGCCTTGAACTGGTTCGTGTCCTCGTACCCGCTGCTCGGCGGGCTCGCCGCCGGCCTGACCGTCGTCGCCGACGCCGAGCTGGCCCGCGCCCAGGACATCTCCATCGCCGCCGTCAGCGCCACCGCCGGGGAGATCTACATCAACCCGCTGCGGACCTTCGAGGACGACGAGTGGCGGTTCATCCTGGCCCACGAGATGCTGCACGCCGCCCTGCGCCACGGCGAGCGCCGCGGCGGCCGCGACCCGTACCTGCACAACGTCGCCGCCGACTACGTGGTCAACGACTGGCTGGTGGAGATGCGGATCGGCACCATGCCCGAGGGGTTGCTGCACGACCCGGCGCTGCGGGGGCTCTCCGTCGAGGAGGTGTATGACCGGATCGCCACCGACCTGCGCCGGATGCGGCGCCTCGCCACCCTGCGCGGCAAGGGAGCCGGGGACATCCTGGGCGAGCCCCTCGCGCACGGTGCGGGGCGTTCGTATGCGGACCTCGACGAGTTCTACCGGCGCGGCCTCGTCCAGGGCTTCGATCTGCACGTCCGCGGCGGGCGCGGCCTGCTGCCCGCCGGGCTCGTCCAGGAGATTCGGGCCCTCGCCCACCCGCCGGTGCCCTGGGACGCCCGGCTCGCCTGCTGGTTCGACGAGTACGTGCCGAGGCCGGAGGCCGTACGGTCCTACGCCCGCCCGGCCCGCCGCCAGGCCTCCACCCCGGACATCCCGCGCGCGGGCCGCTACTTCCCGCCCGAGGAGACCGCCCGCTGCACCTTCGGCGTGGTCCTCGACACCTCCGGGTCGATGAACGCCGCCCTGCTCGGCAAGGCGCTGGGCGCGATCGCCTCGTACGCCGAGGCCCGCGACGTACCGGCGGCGCGGGTCGTGTTCTGCGACGCGGCGCCGTACGACGCGGGCTATGTCCCGCCGACGGAGATCGCGGGCCGGGTACGGGTACACGGCCGGGGCGGCACCGTGCTCCAGCCGGGCATCGACCTGCTTCAGCGGGCCGAGGACTTCCCGCCCGCGGCGCCGCTGCTGGTGATCACCGACGGCTGGTGCGACGCCCTGCGCATCCGCCGCGAACACGCCTTCCTGATCCCCCAGGGCGCGTCCCTGCCCTTCACGCCCAGGGGGCCGGTCTTCCGGCTGGCGTGACCGGCGAGACGCCCTGGTGCTGCGACCGGGAAGGTCCGCCGGGTTGCGCCACTTTGCGGACTGATGGTTGGCCATGCACGACGCGGACCGTGTCTTGCCCAATCGCTCCCCTCTCAGGGGGTGGCAAGCGGATGGAGATCTCGGTGGGGCAGCCCCCAGAAGGAGGCGAGCAGGCCGGCGTCGGCGAAGTAGGTGGCGGCCAGATCGCGGCGGGTGTGGCTCCGGTGCACGCGTCCGGTGTTTCAGTTGCCGACGAAGCGCCACACGGTGGCCAGATCCATGACGTAGCCGCGCTCTCGGCCCGCCTTGCGCATCAAGGCGTCGACGCGACCGGCGGAGCGGAACAGGCGCTGATTGCCGTACATGCTCAGGTGCCACCTGTCGTGCTCAGTCACTAAGCTGCACGCGTACTGTTCGGGGATACCTCTCAACCAGTACGTCTACTTCGCTCTGAGGAGCCGATGCATCACCCCGCAGGAGATAACTGAGGCGCTGGGTATCGAGCCTGATGAGACGCGAGTGCACAACCCGCGCCGCTTGCCCGTAGACCCGGCGAGACCGTTCTTCCAAAGCTGGAAAGTCGTGTGCAGGGAACCGGGCCTTCGGGTGGACGAACAGATCACCCACGGTTTGGACCGCCTCCGGCCACGAACCGATCGTATAGCCGAGCTCATGAAGCGCTTCAACAAAGGAGAGGACGAAGAAGAGCAGGGTCTCCAAGCCGTGCTGGAGGTCGTGCGCTACTTCAACGACGACGAGCAGCAAGCCGAGGCCAGGCAGTCGGAGGAGAGGGAGGAGCCCAACCTCTTTGGCTGGTGTCTGGACCGTGAAGCAATCGCCTTTCTTGCCGCCACCGATGCGTTTCTTGACGTCGATGAGTACGACATGACCCCTTCCACGCCCGAGGACTGAATTCCGATGAGGAACTGGGTCCCGTGGCCAGGCGTCATGACATGTGCGAGTGCGCCCGCCTGCTCCTGTTGTGCTCGGTGCGTTGAGAAGCACCAACGAGACCGGCCCGGTCGGAGCAGTGTGGGTCACGACGTTCGGTACGGCCGATGACGCGCGGTGCGCGGTGGAGCGCGTCCGTGGGTCCACGAGCGGGTGCGAGGGACGACGCCGGACGGCCGGGCGTACCACGCGGCCGATCCGCATCGAGTCGACCTTCTCCACGGTCAACTCTGCACCAAGGTCACACGAGGCGCAGGGAGTCCGGCTGCGGCCCTGACGATGGTGTTCAAGCTCGTCAAAATCCGCCCAGGCCCGGTGCGCGATCACCGGCGCCCACCTGGTGCCGCTGGTCCGTGTCGGCGCGCACTTCGAAAAACGGCGTCCTCGTCGAGCGGTCCGAGGTGGCAGCATGAACACCATGTTCAAGGCACTTGAAGCACTGACCGACCGCGATCCGGACCGTCGGGACGTCGCCGCTGCCGTCCTCGGGGACCTCCTGCGCGGTGCCGCACTCGATGCTGACTCCGCTCGCCTGGTCGTCGGACGTTTGGTCAGCGTGGCCGTCAACGAACCGGTAACCAAGGTGCGCGAGTCCGCTCTGAACTCGATCAGCGAGGCGTTCAACCACTACGACTTGCCTCTGCCCCTCGTCGAACCGCTGGTGGCAGCCATGCCGACGATGGAACGCGAACTCCTCGTCCACACGCTCTACATCCTCGGGGCCACCCACGCCCCGCAGGCCCGGCCGCTGATCGAGTCCTTCCTCCATCACCTCGACTCAGAGGTGCGCGAGGAGGCTCAGCTCGCAGCAGCCGAGATCACCGCCGTCGAGTCGGAGGGCCTCACCCACAACTCTTGACTATTGCTCGCGGATTCACCCATCCGTCCGCTGACCGGAGCCGAGCTATAGGGACTGTCTCTTGGATCTGTCCGTGAGATCGTGGTGGTCATGATCGAGTCCTGGGTGATCGATGACGACAGGACTGCCCCTGTGTCGTCCGAAGTGGTGCCGGAGACCCTTCGGGCGAGGATCGACAGCGGGCAGCTTGAGACGTGGCTGACCAGTTCGTCCCGACGATTGCTGGCCTTCGTAACGAACACCGAGCGCGCAATGGTGGTGTTGTTCGATGGGGAGTACGGCGAGCAGCATGCCGTAGATCCAGGAGCGGGCGGATCGAGCGAGGGGTTCGTCCTCTCCAACGGGCAGGACGACGAGTACCCGGACGAGGACGCCGTGCCGATCGGCGAGGCTTTCAGGGTCGTGGAGCACATCGTCAGCACGGGATCCTGGCCTGCGGACGGGCGCTGCGTGGTCGATCGCTGAGCGGGCGGTCGCTGGGCCCAGATGAGGGGGCGACGAGGTGGAGTGCAGTCTGATGGGCGATGGCGAGCTGGTCCGTTCGCATGGCCACGCGCCACTGCTTGAGCCGGTTGATGCATCGCTCCACCGCGTTGCGCTGCCTGCACGCCTCGCGTCGAACGCCGGTGGGCGACCGCCGGCGCGGCGTCGCCGCAGACGGTGACCGACCTGGTCGGACGCTGCGGCGCGGGGTCGCCCTTGGTTCCGGACTGGGCTAGGTGCGGTGGGTGGTTGAGCACTCCGTCGCCTGGCTGCACCAACTCAAACGGCTTCGTATCCGGTGCGAGCGATGCGCCGATCTCCATCAGTTCTTGCTCGCACTGGACTGCAGCCTCATTTGCCTCCGCCGCCGAACCTCATTCTCCAATGATCAGATAAGACCACCCGCCCCGGACATGTGCGGTCCCTGGCAGTGGCCACGGGCTAGCCGGCCCGTGGCCGCACGAAGGCACGACTCAGGTCGATGCGCCTCATGTGGGTGCGTCTCAGGGCAGGCTGTCGAACTTGCCGCTCGTCTGGAGGGCCGAGTCGCCTTCCTGTCTCGTCGGGGGTGTTTGGGCAGTGAGGGTGTGGGCGGGCGTCGCGACTCAACGCTTGCGGCTGGGACTCCACTCGTAAGCCATGGGAGCCGTCTCCACGACTTCACTCGGCCAGGTTTCTCGAACGTGCTCAAGTCGCAGCTGGTGCTCGTGTATCCAGTTGCCTTGCGGCTGGAGCCAAAGCATTGCGGTGAGGCGGTCCGGGTCCTCAACGGTCACGGACAAAGAGCGGTCCTCGTGCATGTGGAAGACAAGGCTCAGTCCACGGTCTCCCCCGATGCTCGCGTCCTTGCCCGGTGCGAGTCGGGTCAGGTCGCGTTCCCAGGTGTCGAGGTCCTGTGGGAACAGGAAGAGCTCAAGCCGGGCGTCGACGAAGTCGGCGGAGGCAAGGACATCGGCCCGCAGGATGTCGTGGCCGGTGAGCACCCCCGGCTGGAAGCGGCCGGTCACTCGGACGACGCAGCGGTTGCCGTCCATGTCTTGCAGGTTGATCAGGTCCACCGTGTCCGGTTCGGTCACTGCCGGCCTCGCTCTCTCGTGCTGCTCCGACATTCATCCTCTCGTATCACTGGCTGGGGTTCCCTGTCTGGCTGGGGCTGGTCTCACGGGGGCGACGGTGCGTCTTTCCAGTTCGGGGTGGATTCTCGGGTCAGCCTGCGGTTTATGAGGTTGATCATTGCGGCGCGGATCACGGCTTCGGAGCGGTGAGGGTGGGCCTCGTTGCCGTGGGCGAGGCAAGGCGGCTTCGCGTCGTGCTGATCTCGCTATGGGACCGAGGGGGGCCAATCTGACGAACAGTGGTCAGTGCTGGAGCTGTTGCTGCCGGTTTCGCGATGCTGGTGAGACTGTCAGTTGGTCGGTGGAGGCTGGCCGATGGGATCCGTGGCGGATGCGGACCGGTGTTCCGTGGGAACTGCTGTCGGGACACGGGCCGCGGTAAACGGTCTACGGGCCTTTCCGTCGCTCGGACCGGCAAGGTTTCGCGGGCGTGGCCTGCTTGACCGGCCGGGCCGCCGCCTGCAGAGTGTTGAGCGACGCTGAAGATGAGCATGAAAGCGACATGCTGGTTGTCGACGGTATGGGATGAAACGACCCCGGCGGCCGTCAGGCCGCCGGGGTCGTCGTGAACACGGTGTCGGCTTCGTGCTCACTCTGTCGCGTGGGTCTCGGTGATGGCGGTCCGGGTGGAGGACTCGTCGACGATGCCCTTCTCCTCGGTGAAGGCGGCGATGAGGGACTGCCAGGCGATGTTGTTGACCGAGCGGGGCAGGCCGCGGCTGGTGAGGTGGATGAGTTCGACGGCGTCGTCGGAGAACAGGGTGTCCTGCCGTCCGGCGATCGTGAGGTGGTGCTTGATGTAGCTGGCGGTCTCCTCCTTGCTCATGGTGGGCATCTGATAGCTGATCGAAATCCGCTGGTCCAGGGCCGCCAGGACGCCGTGCTTCATCCGTTTGCGCAGAGTGGGCTGTCCGATCAGCAACACCGCGAACGGCGTCGTGGAGTCCATGTCGTAGTTGGTGAGCATGCGGATCGCGTCGAGCTCTTGGTGGTCCAGCAGGTGCGACTCATCGATGACGACGGCCGGCGTCCTTCCCCGTTCGTCGACCTCGGCGGCCAGCGCGGCGGATGCCTGGGTGGCGAGAGCGGCCAGGTGGAACTTGGGGGTCCCGCCCAGGCTGGTGACGATGCGGTCATAGAGGCCGCGCATGCCGACCTCGGGGTTGGGCTGGTAGATCACCGTGAACCGGGCCGGGTCGAGCGACGCGACGGCGCCCTTGAGTGCGACCGTTTTCCCGGATCCGACCTCGCCGGTGACCACGCCGATCGCCCGGTTGTTGATGCACCACGCGATGCGGGCGGCGGCTTCCCGGTGGGAGTGGTGCTGATGAAGCATCGAGGGGGCCAGGTTGCGGCCGAAGGGGGCTCGGGTGAACCCGAAATACCCCTGAACGCGGTCGATCATCGCGGTCCCCGCCCGTCGTCCATCAGGGACGAGTAGTTGATGCCCTTGGCGGTGTTCGCCCTGTGCGTCTCGTCGAGGATCTTCAGGTAGTCGATTCCAGTCGGCGGGGCCGGCTCCGATGGTGTCTCCGGCCTCGCCTTCGGATGGGTGTGACGGCCCACCCGGTGCGGGAGGGCTTTGCCCGCTGTCTTCCCCGAGGCCCTCACCTCGATTTCGGTCAGGTCGAACGGGTCGAAGACCAGCTCGACCCTCGTCCCGACCAGCATCGGTTCGACCTCGTAGGTGTTGCCGTGCAGGCTGACCGTCGCGGTCTTCGTCACGGTCCGGAACTCCGACCACAGAAACGCCTCCCGAAGATCAGCGGGGCTGGGCAGCGGCAGCGGCCGGGGAATCGAACCCAGCCACCGTTCGATCGGAGGCTGCCCCGTCTCCGAGTGCACCGTGCGGTGATAGACCGTCTCCACCCACGCGGTGAAAAGCCTGTTCAACTCGGTGAGATGCTCAATCTGGCCGACACGTTGGTCGTCGAGTTCGACCAGGAACTGGTCACGGACGGTGCGGAAAAACCGTTCGATCTTTCCCCTGCCCTGAGGCCGTCCGGGCTTGGAGTGCGTGAGCCTGACGGCCAGGGACGCGCACGCCCGCAAGAGCCACGTGTCCACGAACGCTGACCCGTTGTCGACGTAGATCGACTCCGGGACCCCGCGGGAAGACAGTGCCGGCCGCAGGGCTGCAGCCAGGCGGACGGTGTCCTCGGCGAACCCGAACCGGTGGCCCACGATCGCCCGGCTGTGGTCGTCGATGAACGCGAACAAGTACGTCTTGCGCCCGCCGATCCTCGGTCCGTGGAGGGCGTCCCCGGTCCACAGCTCGTTGCCCCGGGTGGCCTCGAACCGGCCGAACACGCTCTTCTCGCCGCCGGCGCCGGTCAAGCCGGCGTCAGCGAAGTGCCGCTGCAGCGTCCGGTCGGTCGGCGACCAGCCCTGCGTGGTCCGCAAGATCCGCTGGATCTGCGCGGCCGTGCGGGCGGGGTTCTCCTTCTTCAGCGCGGCCGCCAGGTCCAGCACCTCCACCGGCGTCCGCGGGGTGACCTGCCGCTGAGCCGGCACCAGCGCGGGGAAACCGCCCGCGCGGTAGTGGCGAACCCAGCGGTCCAGGGTGCCGCGGGCGACCTTCACCTGCCGGCCGAACGGGTCGGTGTGCTCCTTCGCGGCCAGTTCGCGGGCGAGTTTCCCGCGCTGGCGTGTCGTGAGCTTCGTGTCGATCAAGTCCTGGATCAGGCCGTAGCGGAACAGGCCCACCTGCCGGGCCCGCTCCGCCCGCCGACGGTCCTCGTCCTCACTCGCTGACATAGGCAACCCACCTCGCGTCTCGAACAGAGCCCGCCGCTCAGCCGGCGGACACGATCAAGACTCCCGACACCTCCCGATCCCGCCCAGGGGCGGTCCGTGTTGATCAAATAGCGATAGAAGGCGAGGTCAGGACCCTGCCGCCTATCGCCCTTCCGGCGAACTCCCACCGCGACACCGTGAGCATCTGCGGCCACCTGGCCGAGGCGGCCCGATGGGCGGCCGCGACCGCCGAGACGGCATCGGCGAGCGTCGACGGCGTCGCATCCGGCATCACCGGGTCATCGGCGAGCGCGACCAGGGCGACGGTGAAGTACCGCCGGATGTCATCGGCCCGCCCGGCGAACGCCCGCAGCCAGCCACGGACCGTGCCCTCGGCCAGGCCCAGACGGGCGGCGACCTGGCGGTGCCCCATGCCCAACGCGGCTATCTCCAGCCCGGCCCCGATCACCTCGGCCGCATCCGCCCGCCACGGCCAAGACGCCTCCGCCAGCAGCATGTGCGTGACCATGCAGCCCGGGCAACGAGTACGACGTGGCCGCAGAAACAACCGGGCCCCGAGATCACCCCGGATCTCCCGGGGTCGGCCATGGCCCCACGGCGCCAGGGCCGCCCCGCATGACGGGCAGCTCAGCCGACCTTGCCGCAGCTGCCGTTCCACCAGCAGGATGTCGTTGTCGACGATCAGCACCCGGCAGCCTCCGCAGACCACGATGTGCTCCCGCTCCGAGCACGACGAAGTACCGCCAGCCTGCCCAAACGCCAAAGGATCATGTGCTCAAGGCGTTGCTGGTCGTGAACGCAGGAGG
The DNA here is from genome assembly GCF_042264065.1 of Streptomyces sp. NPDC056222. Taxonomy (NCBI): domain Bacteria; kingdom Bacillati; phylum Actinomycetota; class Actinomycetes; order Kitasatosporales; family Streptomycetaceae; genus Streptomyces; species Streptomyces sp. NPDC056222. The sequence goes on from NZ_JBHJTL010000067.1 coordinate 30,596, forward strand.
TCAGTGAACGCTCGTGATCCGTGCTCTGGCACGCTGTCCCGGTGGACGATCTCATCGGCACTCAAGTACCTCGTCAGCGACTGACTGATCCGGCCTCCGCGGTCGCAGCTTTGGAGCAGGCGGTCCCCGGCCTTGCCCTCCTCCGACGGACGGCTCCAGCCGGCATCGACTGGGCACTGGTCGAGGAATGCCTGAACACGAGGCTGCCCTCCGACTACAAGCTGCTTGCCAACAGCTACCCGTCCTTGGCCTTCGGCGATTTCCTCGGCGTCGGTTTCCCGAACCCCGGGCAGGAGAGGGCCTGGTCAGAGGACTCCGAAGACCTTGAGATCCTCGCTGAGTGGTGTGCGGATGCAGAGATGTCCATTCCTCTGTTCCCCTTTCCTGCCCCTGGAGGCCTGCTGCCCTGGGCCACGTCGAACCAGGGCGACTACTTCCTCTGGAACACCACAGGGTCTGGTCCCGACGAGTGGACTGTCACCGTGGCTTCACGCAATGGCGGCTGGTGGCACTACACGGGAGGCGCGGTTCAGTTCCTCGCGGACCTGATCAGCGGAGTCTTGGAACTGTGGCAGTTGCCGTCGGTACGGCCTCACGTCGAGACATTCTGAGCGAGCAACCTCTACGACTCGCTCGTGTTCACCGTGTCGTCGCACACGAAGGGACAGTTCGGCACCGGACACAACTACATCCCGTGTGCAACGGGAGTGTCGCCGTCACCCCGCTTCATCACCACGCTGAGAGTCGTCTAACAGCCCGTACCGGGCCGGAAGATCCCGTCACTGCACACCGGTCCGGATTCGGTACAACACCCCGTTGATTACCTGCTGATGATCGCGCCGCCTGCCACAACGGCGATTACTCACGGGCAGCGGCGGCTCAAGCCGCTCCCACTGGGCATCTGCCAGATCACCTCTGCTCCCCATGACGCGCCCAGCGACTCACCGTTCGGCGGACTCGGTACACGGTCGATCCTTTCGGCAGCACCCAGCAGATCGGGGTGCAACCGGCGTCCGGCGCTGAACACTTCGATGCCCGGCAGTCGTCCATCGAAGTCGTAGTCCAGTACTGCCGTGTTGTCCTCGGCCGGTACCTGCCGGACCGCCTCTCCTGGGGCAATCCTGTCGACAAGGTAGATGTACGTCATGTCTGCCGAGGCGTCGTATTCGACCCGCATCGCAGCCTTCCCATCCTTTGCTGACCTGGGGCGTCAGGTCCGGTGTTCAGCGCCGGGCTGCTGCGGCCGCGGCCAGGATGCGGTGCAGGACGGGGACCGGGATCGCCGGATTGGTGACCGCCGCGCATGCCGTGTCGCGGTCGTGCAGCAGCCCGGCGAGGACACGGGCCGGCAGCCGTGGATTGCGCATCGCGGTCCCGCGGACGTGGGCGGCTGGGTCGTTGAGCAGCCGCACCGCGTCGGCCGGTGACAGCCGGGTGTCCTCGGCCGCGCGGCGGCGTACCTCGGCTTCCGGGTCGCGGGCGAGACGTGCGACGTCGGCAGGCGTGGACTGCGGATCGTCCAGGGCAAGGCGGCGCATCCGCCCACTGGGGTCGCCTGCGTAGCGCAGTAGGCGCGTACGGGGGAAGTTGGGGTGGCTGCGCGGGCGGTCGGGGTGAGTGAAGCTGCCGTCCCACCAGCGCCAGACCTCCAGCAGCATCTCGGCCGGCGCGTCATTGCACGATTCGGCGAGGAACAGACGGACCGTCCGGTCCTCGTCCCGCGCCAGACGCTCCACGACGTCCGGTGGAAGATGCCGGGCACGGGCCACGCTTCGGCGGATGAGTGGATGGGACGATACGGCGAGGCGGCGCATCGCGTCGGCGTCGCCGTGCAGGCCCTCGACCCAGGGCAGAGTGCGCGACATCGACGTCGGGTCGAAGTCGTAGCGCACCGCGGCACGCTGCTCCTCGTTGAGGTCGGGCCGCAGCGCCACCGCCGAGCGGATTTCGGCGTATGGGTCCTCCGCCAGGACGGCGACGCTTCGTGCACTGAGCTGCGGGTTGGCGGCCAGCGCTCGACGTACCTCCGCGTCCCCGTCCCGGACCAGCTCCGCCTCCAGCTCGGGCGCGAGACTGCACTGTTCGAGCGCGCGCCGGGGCTGGGGCAGCGCGGCAAAGACTTCCTGCGGCATGGGGACCCCGGTGTGGTGGGCGAGCAGCGCTCCCGTACGCACTGCGTCGTCGGTGTCGGCCAGCAGTCGCTCCCGCAGCGGCGCGGCGAGGTCTTCCCACCGGGCGCAGGCAGTCGCCCGCACCCGGGGATCGGTATCGGCCACGAGGTTGGGGAGGTGGTGTGCGGGGAGCCCCGGGAGTTCGGCGGCCTGAGCGCGGGACGGGCCGGCGAGGAGGTCGTCGTACAGGTCCCCGGGGAGTGCGATGCCCCAGGCGCAGGCATGCTCGGCCCAGAGCACGCGTCGGCTCGGCGACGGTTCGGCGCGGACCAGGCGTACCCACTGATCGGACGTGAGCTTGGGCCGGAAGGTGTCCGCGGGCCTTGAGCGCACCTGCGGATCGGAGTGTGCAACGGCGGCGTCGAGTACGGCGGACCGGTCGCAGCCGTGCAGGAAGTCCACCTCCACATCCAGCAGCCGGATCAGCAGCTCGTCCGGCGCGGCCGGATTCGACCCGATCCCCTCCGCCCAGTGCAAGGGCCATGCCGGCCGGCCGGGCACCGACGCCCACACCTCGGCGCGCTCGACCTCCGTCTCGCGCCCGGCGGCCGCGGCGGCCTCCTCCAGCCGCTCCGGCAGTCGGTCGAGGGCCGTCACCCGAGGCCCGTCCGCGCCGGGCACCTCCGCCAGCAGCACCTGCCCGTCGAGGGAGAGCGCCACGAACCCGGGGCCGCCGGTCAGCCCCGGCACACCGTCGCCGGCGTAGCGGACCCGGGTCCACCAGGAGTCGTTGCCGCCGATCCGATATCCGAGGACAGCCACCAGGAACTCTCCGGTGTCATCTGCAAGGAGGCGCCACCACGCGGCGTCGAGCGCTTCCCGGACCGCGCCGTCCGGCGCTGTGATGCCCCGCGCGATCCGCCAGCCGACCTCCGGCGGGAACAGGCTGCCCGGGCGCATGTCCTCGACGACCGTGAGTCCGGCGCATGGGAGTAGTTCGTGGACTTTCTCACCGTGTTGCACGCGGTCATGATCCCCGCCGAATCACGGTGGGACAAGGTACTCAGCCCAGACGCAACTGGCCCTCACCTGCGTACACGTCATGGGCTGCGATGTTGTTCGGCCCCGCCCGGCTCGATTTGGCGTCACCCGTGCAACAGAGGCTTTCGCTGTCTTCGGCAGAGACCGGGCCATGCTGGCACGGGGCCGCTTCGAGTCGTTATGTCAGGGGCGTTTGACGACGCCGTAGCCACGTCGCGCCTTGACGCCTGGCCGTAGGAGAGGTGGCCGAGAGCCTGCCGATCCCACAGTCGTAGGGGCTGTGGACGGTCACGATGTTCCCCGCGTCCGCGGTCACGTTATTGCCCAGGTTGTGCCCGTGCGAGGTTCATTCCCACCTTGTCCAGCATCTGGCCAAGGAGATGCAGGGCTCGCGCGCGTGTGGGTGCTCTGCGGGAGGTTCCCTTCCAGTGGGTATCTGTGAAGGCCTCAACGGCAGGGAGGGTTTTGTTGTCGTCCTGGGCTGCCAGAACCAGCACGAATCGCACGTAGTCGCCGACGTCGGTGCCCTGCGGATGCTCCTCGATGAGGTTTCGAAGCCGTGACGTCAGGGCGGGCAACGTGCGGGCCGTAGGGAACACCACGGTGAGGCCCGCGAGTGCCAGACGGACCGCCTGGCACTCGGCTGACCACCGTGCCAGTAGGTCTGGGGTGCAGGACTGCACGGCCTTTCGAGCCTGGTTCTCATTGTCTGGATCTGCATGCGGCGGAGTTGTCGGCCAGCAGCCGGCCAGCTTCCGGTCCGCGACGGTGGCGGCGCTGAACAGGAGGCCCACCGCGTCGAACCGCTGCCGGGCGGGCACTCGGTCGTCGACAGCCAGGGCCGCGAGCAGGGCGACGCCGTCAGCGGTGCCCTGCCGACAGGTGTCCTGATGAAGGATCTCGTTGTAGAAGTCGCCGAGGAAGCGTTTGTCGTCCTTCCACCACGGGTCGGCCGTCAGCTCGAACAGCATCGCTGCTTGTGGAGGGTGCGGGCCTTTCAAGCGGTCGGAAATGACGTCCCGGAAGATCCGCCGGATCGGCGGCCCGAAGACACGACCAGTCCTCCAAGCCTCGCGGAGATCGGCGTTGGGCGTGTCGCCCGGCAGATCGTTCCGATCAGGGGTGGTGTGCATGCTCATGGCCATCGCAGCCTACTGCCGCGAAGATCAGCCGGCTTTGACCGCCCCGGCAGTGCCTGCAGGGCTCTTGGGTCGCTTGTTGGGGCGTTAGCTGGGGCCGTTCATGAAGACCTGGTGGCTGGTGTTGATGTCCTGGTCCAGGAGGGACTCCGCGACGACAGGGTTGGGGAAGAGGGGATACCAATCACTGGGCGCCCGGTTGCTGGTGATGATCAGCGAGCGTCCCTGCCGCTCGTAGACGAGTTCGTAGACGTCGTCGGCCTGGGTGGCATTCAGCTGGCGCATCGTGAAGTCGTCGAGGATGGAACAGGGGAGGCCTTCAGACGTCCCCAGGTCGGAAGCCTGTTGAATTGAAGGCATCAAGTCTGTTCGCCAAGTTGGGCCGGACTCTCGCCACCGGCACGCGGAGTGGCATGGTTAGCGACCGGGCGGAGGCTACCGCGACCCCCGCCCGATGCGTCGTACCCACGATGAGATGCCGGCGATCCGTCGGCCGGGCCTTGCTTCGGAGCGGGAGGGGCCCGGACACCTACTGGCCAAATGGTGTTCTTTGTGTGGGTCACGAAGGTGGGGGCTGAGTAGACCGCGACCACGACCCCGACCCCGACCGCGACCCCGACCACGACCGCGTGCTCGGGCCGGGGTCGGGACCTTCCCCAGCCCGGCCCGGCGACGCGGATGAGACCGATGACGGTCTCGGCCTGGGTGCAGTCGTCGCGGTTGCCGGCGGTGACCCCCCGGAAGAACGTCAGGGCCGCGGGCTGACGAGAGACGTGAAACGGTCGTGCGTGGTGCGGAGGCGACTGCTACGGTCGTCCGCATGTGTTCCGTCATCCACAACTGGCAGGCCCTGCGCACCCGGTCGACGCGCTGACCGTGGTGTCGGCCGTCGCCGACACCAGGTCTCACGTCCACCGTTCACCTCAGGATGACGAGGATCTTCACCATGCGCGCAGACTCGCGCCCCACTTTCGTATTCGTTCACGGCGGCTCCAGCAACGCCCGGGCCTGGGGCCCGTTGCAGAACGAGCTGGCCTTGCTCGGGTACCGTTCGCACGCCGTCGACCTGCCCGGTCACGGCGACCTCGCCGATAGCCCTGCCGCCTACTACCGGCAGCCCCAGGACGTCACGGCACTCGCCGCCGCGCCTTCCGCGCTGCGCGGTGTCACGTTGAAGGACAACGTGGGCCACGTGCTGGACACTCTGCGGCGGCTCGCCGCGTCGGGGCCGATCGTCCTGGTCGGCAACAGCCTCGGCGGTCTTACGATCAGTGCCGTCGCCAACGCCGCACCGGAGCTGCTCGACCGGGTGGTCTACCTTTCCGCGCTCTGCGTCAGCGATCCGGCCATGCTCACCGATGCGTGGGACGTGGTCGACGACAACCTGCTGGACGCCGCAGTGGCCCGGATCGCCGTGCCGGGCGTACGCGATCCTGGCGTGGTTCGGCTGAACTGGCGGGCCGCCCACGCCGATCCGGACGTGTTCGCCGAGTTGAAGGCCGCTGTCATGGCCGACTCGACGGACCACCAGTTCCGGCTGCTGCTCGACTCCCTTGACCCGGACGAGACCTACTCGGCGATGGAGCCGGGTGCGTTGGTCCGGGCCGACGCGTGGGGGCGGGTGCCGCACACGTACGTCCGGCTTTCCGCCGATCGAAGCCTTCCCCTGGCGGTCCAGGACCACATGATCCGCACGGCGGACGCGCTGACCCCGCACCATCCCTTCGACGTGCACACCCTCGCGGCCTCGCACGTCGGCTACTTCAGCCGGCCGCGGGTCTTCGCGGAGCTCCTGACGAGTCTCGTCTGAGGCGCCTCCGCACCCCGGGCGACCGGGGTGCGGTCCCGGCCGTCTGTCCCGCCGCTGGGACCCGGGAGAGCAGCCGGGGGCCTGGCCGTGCAGCGGGACCGGTGCGCGTGAGTCTCCGCACCATGATGCCGACAATTGCCCAACGGATCACGATTTCCGAGTGAGCCGAGCCGGCTTCGTGGCCGCGGCCAGACGACGGTGGGCGGTGTGCCACGAGAAGGTGCATTCCAGTCGAAGCCTTGGAGGTCGGGCGCGCCGGCGGAGCGGACGGTCACGAGCGCGTCGGCGTCGCGGATGGCGGCGAGCTGCTTCTCGACCCCGGGTCGTCCGACCAGGGCGTTCTGCCCTTCCTCAGGTACGTTCACCGCTGTGGGGCAGCCCCCGGGCAACCTCCACAGGGGGCACGTCGTGGTTCAAGCCTCGTTGCGGGGCCGGGTCAGCCACAGACCGACTGCGGAGCCGAAGAGGAGCACTCCGGTACAGACGCTCCCGGCGACCTGGAGGCCGCCGGTCCAGCCTGCGAAGGTGCTGATGAAGACGTTGGCCAGAACGCTCGCGGCGAGCAGTAGCCAGAGAAGGGCGCGCATGGGATGCCTCCGTGGGGTGGGTTCTCGAGCGGTCATCGGGTGGTCCCGAGGACTCTTCGATCCTCGACTCTGCAGGGCATGCGCACAGCGGGGCCCACCCCCGAGGCGATGGTGTAGCCCGCTACACCGTCCTTCCGCGGGGCCGCCGCCTACCCTGGCATCATGCGCGAGGCGATCAAGGAAGCAGTCCGGGCGTGGCTCCACCTCACGATCGGGGCCGCGATCTCCCTCCTCTGCCTCCTGATGGTGGCCGTCGTCGCCCCTTTCAGCATCTTCCTGGCCCTCACGGTCGTCGGCGCCGGTGCGCTTCCCGAGAGCGTGTTGCTACTGCGCCGTCTCGCCGGCTGGGAGCGGCGCCGTACGGCCGAGTGGACCGGGACGCCCGTTCCCGAGGGGTACCTGCCGCTCGAAGGTCCCCTCCCCGCGCGTGTGCGGACCGCGGTCACCGACCCGGGCACCCTGCGGGACCTGATCTGGGCCGTCGCGCAATTTCTCTACGGCTTGCTGCTCTGGTTCGTCTCGCTCGTGCTGTGGGTGCCCGCGCTGCTGGTCGACGGCGTGTGGACGGGGCTGGCGGGGCGGCGGCCGGTGGTCCTGCCGCTGTTCGGCCGGCTCACCGGCCTGGCGGCCGACTGGTCGCGCGCGCTGCTGACGCCGACCCCGTCGGCGGCCCGGGACGCGGCCCTCGCCGCCCGCATCGAGCAGCTCACCGCCACGCGGGCGGGCGCGATCGCCGCGCACGGCGCCGAGCTGCGCCGGATCGAGCGCGACCTCCATGATGGCGCGCAGGCCCACCTGGTGGCGCTCTCCATGCGGATTGGGCTGGCCAGGCGGGCATACGACTCCGATCCCGCGACCGCGCGCAAACTCCTCGACGACGCTCAGACGCAGGCCGAGGATGCGCTGGCCGAGCTGCGGCACGTGGTGAGGGGCATCCACCCGCCGATCCTCACCGACCGCGGCCTGACCGGAGCCGTACGGGCCCTGGCCGCGAGCAGCGGCCTGGAGGTGGCGGTGTCGGTGACCGGTCTGGGGGACCGCGCAGGGGAAGGCCCCCGCGCCCCTGCCGCCGTCGAGGCTGCCGCGTACTTCGTGGTCGCCGAGGCGCTCACCAATGCCGTCAAGCACAGTGGCGCCGCCCGCGCCTCCGTCTCCCTCACGCGCGAACCGCGCGCCCTAAGCGTGCGCGTGCGGGACGAGGGCCGCGGCGGGGCAGAGGCGGGCGAGAACAGCGGCTCCGGCCTGGCGGGCATACGCCGCCGAGTTGCCGCGCTCGACGGAACCGTACGACTGACCAGCCCCGCAGGGGGCCCGACCGTGATCGAAGTGGAGCTTCCGTGCGTGTGGTGATCGCCGAGGACAACGCCCTCCTACGGGAGGGGTTGGTGCTGCTGCTGACCTCCTCCGGCCATGAGGTCGCCGGGGTCGCGGCCACCGGCCCTGAGATTCTACCGCTGCTTCTGGAGCACCGCCCGGACGTGGCCGTGCTCGACGTGCGGCTGCCTCCGGGCTTCCGCGACGAAGGGCTGCGGGCGGCGCTCGCGGCCCGCGAACAGCTCCCGGAGCTGCCGGTGCTCGTCCTCTCCCAGTACGTGGAGGAGACGTACGCCGTCGAGCTCCTCGGCGGCGGAGCCCGGGGCGTCGGCTATCTCCTGAAGGACCGGGTCGGACGGGTCGACGAATTCCTGGACGCCCTGGAGCGGGTCGCCTCCGGTGGTACGGCCCTGGACCCGGAGGTCGTGACCGAACTACTCGCACGCCGCCGCGACGACCCGCTGGACTCCCTCACGCCCCGGGAACGCGAGGTCCTTGAACTCATGGCTCAGGGCCACGACAACGCCACGATCGCCCGCTCGATGGTGATCACCGAGCGGGCCGTTCATAAGCACATCGGCAATGTCTTCCTGAAGCTCGGCCTGCCGCCGAGCGACAGCGGCGGCCACCGGCGGGTCCTCGCCGTCCTCGCCTACCTCAAGGCCTGAGCCGCCGCTCGGATGGGCTCAGGCCCTCAGCCGCCGTCCCGGGGCCGGCAGGAACACGCCCGCGACCACCGTGACCACCACCGCCCCGGCGATCAGCCCGCCCAGCGCGGGCGGCAGGTACGGAAGCCCGCCTGTCAGCGACCAGGTGAAGGCGGTCAGCGGCAGAGCGGCCACCACGACTCCGACGATCAGGCCCGTGGCGGTCAGGAAACCCGCCTCCAGGCCGAGCATCCGGCGCAGCTGACCGGCCGAGGCGCCCACCTGGCCCAGGAGGTGGAGTTCGCCGCGCCGCCCGGCCCCGATCATGGTGAGGGTGCTGAGGACGGAGAGGAGGGTGAGCCCCCCGATCGCGGCGACGATCCCACCGGACACGATCCCGTTCAGCTCGGCCCCAGGCGGCGTCACCTGCTCGGGCGCGACGGGACTGCCGACGGGAGGGCCGGAGCGACCCTCCTCCATGGCGGCGAGTACGCGCACAGGGTACGGATCGCTCATGTGCGGGGTCAGTTCGGCCTTTGGCAGGAGGAACTCACCGAGGGCGAGTGAGCGTTCGTACACGGCCACGACCCTCAGCCGCTTCTGCACGCCGTCCCCGAGGCGCAGCTCCACCGTGGAACCGGGCTTCACGCCCAGGGACTTGGCCATGTCCGCGCCGACCGCGACCGTGCCCGTCGTGAGTCCGGCCAGGTCGCCGGCGACGACGCCCGGGTCGAGCGTGCCCGCCAGGCCCGCAGCGTCCACGCCGAGGACCGGAAGCCGGTCGAGGCGCGGTGAACCGGCCTCCGTCCGGGCCAGGACGACCGTCGAACGCAGCACGTCCGTGGCCGTGCCGACCCCCGGCAGCTTCCGTACCTGCTCCGCCGTCATGCCGGATACCGAGAGATCCGCTGTCGTCGCGGCCTGCGCCTGCGCGACGGCGGCCCGCTCCATCGTCGTGCCCGCAGAGAGCTGCACGAGCGCGAAGGCGGTGACGAGGACGACCGGCACGAGTGCCGCCCCCAGGCGGCGCGAGTGCGCGCTCGCACCGGCGGCCGTGAGCCGTCCGGGCGCGCCGCCGAACCGGCGGAACGGCCGGTCGAAGACCTTCATCGCGGCCCCCGCGATCCACGGCCCGAGCACCGCGCACCCGGCGACCAGCGTCACCGTGGCCGCCCCGGCAGCGGCGGCGGCCGCGTCACCGCCCTGGAAGGTGGCCGCACCGGCCGACGCGACACCCAGCAGGACCAGCACGATCCCGCTGACGCGCCGCGCGCCTCCCTTCCCCCGACGCCCGGGCCGACGGGTCGCGAAGAGGACGACGAGCCGGGTCAGTCCCACCACGACGGCGGCGACGAGGAGAAGGGAGGCGAACAGCCAGGGTGGAGCCGGGAGTTCGAGACCCTCAGGGACGACTCCGACACGGGCCCGCAGCGCCGACCACAGCATCGGGAACGCCGGTACGGCCGTGCCCGCGCCGAGCAGCGCCGCCGCACCCGCCACCCGGGTCACCTCACGGCCGGCCGCACCCCGCACCTGACGGGGCGACGCACCCACCGAGAGCAGCAGGTCCCGCTCGGCGGCGCGCTGCTGGAGCGCCTGCGCGACGAGCGAGGCGAGGACCAGGACGGCGACCAGAACGACCGTCCCGGATACGGCGGCGAGGAGCTGGAGGAGCTCCGCGCGCGCGGGCGCCGCGGCAAGGTGCTCGGCACCGCCGCGGTCGTCGCCGGTGAGAGCCCGGAGCGGCTGCCCCGATGCGGTGTCCTTGAGCCCGGCATCGTCCAGAGCAGCCTGTACGCGTGCGTGGAGGGTGTCCACGGGTACACCGGGCTGGGCGAGCACCCCGATGGCGTCGACGGCACCCGGATGCCCGGCGAGTTTCCGTGCCTCCACCGCCGTGACGTACAGCGTGGCGGGCCCGTCGGCGACGCCGACAACCTTGCGCCCAGCGACCGTGTCCCCGACCCGCGCCTCGGCACCGGACCCCATGACCACCTCTCCGGCCTGGACGGGCTCCCGCCCGTCAATCAGCCGGTACGGGGCGAGCTGGGCCGCCTCCCAGGACCGCCCGATGTAGGTCTGGGCCTCCGCACCCGCATCAGCGCCCGCCGCCGGCTCCCGTACGACGAAGGCGGGGTCCGGCACCGCGGCCCGCACCCCCGGGACGGCCCGCACCACGTCGGCAGCTGCGCTCGGAATCCGTACCCGCTCGGTCAGACCCGCTGTCTTCGTCTCCGGCTCGCTTCCCCACGGCTTCTTCGTCCAGCGGACCTCCTGGTCGCCGGCGACGACGACGGGCGCCGCCGCGTACCGCTCCACGCGCGCGTGGCCGAGCCCGGCCGAGCCGAGGGCGAGGGCGAGGGCGCCGAGCAGCGCGGAGGTGACGGCGACGGCGGCGAACACCGCCACCCACGCCTTCCGGTGCGTCCGCAGGGACCGGGCCGAGAGCAACCGGACCGCGGGGTTCACCAGCGGCTTCATCGAGCCACCGCCACACGGCGCTGCCCGGCGTCGACGTGACCGCCAAGCACTTCCCGAATCTCGGACTCGTCCGGAGCGTCAAGCCGCCCGACGAGCCGGCCCCGGTCGAGGAACACAGCCTCGTCCGTCCAGGCGGCGGCCACCGGGTCGTGGGTCACGAGGACGACCGTGGTCCCCCGCTCGTCGACCGCGCGCCGCAGCAGGGCGAGGACTCCGGCCGCCGTGACCGGGTCGAGCGCGGCGGTCGGCTCGTCGGCGAAGACGACCTCCGGTTCGTTGACCAGGGCGCGAGCGATCGCCACCCGCTGGCGCTGACCACCCGACAGGTTCTCCGGCCTGTCCTCGGACCGGTCGGCGAGCCCGACAGCCCCGAGACCGGCGAGCGCGCGGGCGTCGAGATCCCGACCTTCGCGGGCGCCGGCGAGGAGCAGCGGAAGGGTTACGTTCTCCCGCACGTTGAGGGCCGAGACGAGGTTCAGCGACTGGAAGACAAAGCCGATCCGGTCCCTCCGGAGCCGGGTGAGACCGGCCGCCTTCAGCGTGGCGAGGTCGGTGCCCCCGATCCGTACTGTTCCGGTCGTCGGCCGCTCGAGTCCCGCCGCGCACCGCAGCAGGGTGGACTTGCCAGAACCCGACTGCCCCATCACCGCCACGAACCGGCCGCGCGGCACGACCAGAGTCACCCCGTCCAGCGCAGTGGCCCCGCGTCCGTACGTCCGGCTCACCTGGTCAAGGGTGAGGGCGGCATCCAGGGCATGAGTGGCACCGCTCTCCGTCACTGTGGTCGTAGTCATGCCGACAACGCTAGAAAGGCGCAGGTCAGGGCGGTAGGGGGCTGGCTTCCGGCTTGGGGGTGGAGCTAGCTCCACCCCCACCGGGGGAGTGGGCCGAGCGGGGTGCCCTCGTCGTCGTGCGGGGGCGCTTCAGCCCTCTTCCAGGTGATCAAACAGAGGTATCCGAAGTCGAGCACGATCTTCACGACCTCATGTCGGTACTGCCTGGGCAGGCGCTTTCAGCGCCCCGACCGTTGCCGCTGCGATGATCGAACGGCTCCTGCACCGTGCTGCCGTGGTCGGCATCGACGGACCGTCCTGCCGTCTCCGCTCGCACCAGTCCCACGCCGACAACCTCCGCGAAGGGTGATCGGACGTGCTGGTTGAATTCCGGGAGTGCCCCATCTGCTGGACGTCATTCCAGGTCAAGCGCAATGCGGCCCGCCCTCCGCCATCCTCTTCAGGGGTGGGACAACATGCACTCCAAAGCCGGAGGTTGCCGGCTACGCCGCAGCCGGCAAGGTGCCCTGGACGGGGCTGCCGAAGACGTCGTCGAATCGCAGGTCACACTCTGGACGGTCACGGGAATGGCGACAGCTTCTTGGTCGTCCCGCTCGTCGGCCTGCTTTGCAGATCGGCGTGATCGTTCAGGGAAAAAGAGCCGTGCTGTCGGCGGCAGAGGTGACACCATGCGGTGTCATGGCAGATGAGAGCACCAGTACGTTTCAGGCGGGCCAGACGGGGCTCATCGTCCGGATCCCCGAGGCGGAGCCGGCCGTCCGCGGGTGGCGTGAACGGCTCGATCCCTCGGCGCGTGCCGGGGTTCCAGCCCACGTCACGGTGCTCTTCCCGTTCCTTGACGAGAGCCGAATAGATGCGCTCGTCCACTCCGCTCTCGCGGACGTGCTGGGCGGCCACCAGGCCTTTGACCTGCGGTTCGAGCGGTGTGGACGGCTCCCGGAAGTGCTGTATCTCGTCCCCGGGCCTGACACGCAGTTGCGGAAGCTCACGGAGGCGATCGCTGATCGTTGGCCTGAGGCTCCGCCGTATGGTGGCCGGTTTGCCGATATCGTGCCGCACCTGACCATCGCTCAAGGCCAGGACGACGCCGTCCTGGAGGAGATCGAGGCCGACGTTGCAGGCAAGCTCCCGTTCACGTCTCACGTCACGTCGGTTGAACTCATCGTGCACGACGGCGTGAAGTGGCAAGAACGAGCGTCGTTCGCACTCGGAGAACGCACCGGGTCATGAAGCTTGGGCTGGTCCGCTGCCCTCTGGTGCAGCGGACCAGGAGAAGCATCCCGATGCTGCCCTGGCACGAACCCTGCTGACTTCAAAGCTCGTGAACACCACCCGACGGTGTATCTGGGCGCCTCTCAAACCCGTGAACAACTGACTTCACAACCCGTGAACAAAGCCAGGCCACACCCGGCCGGCCGACGGAGCCCCTCGCGTTCTCAGTTGTGGCCGCTACCGGTCCCCGCCGCACGCAGCCCCTGCCGTGGCAGGACTGGCTCACGAATGACCTGGCGAGTGGGGTCCAAACGTCCGACGTGCACGACCTGATCCACGGCATCCCGACTCCCCAACTCCGTGCCGATCTCGCCAACGGCCCCAAGCACTCCAATCTGGACCCAATCCTGTCGCGTAGACCGGTGACCACTCCACGACGGTCGCGCAGAACGGCGTCGTCGTATTCGTCGGCACGGGTACCTCAGCACACAGCTTCCGCACAACATCCGCCGGCACGGTGGAAGCGACACGTTGCCTCCGCCACCAGGCGCGGTCTCGCGGCCCGCGGTTGTCCGTGCCCGTCCGTGCACGAATCTGCTGCGGTCAGCCAACCGGCACGGTGTCGCGGGAGCGGACCAGCGCCCGGCGCCCGAGGACGATGGCGGCCACCCCCAACGGGATGGCCGCGATGGCTCCGACGAGCCCGTTGCCGGTTCCGGGACCCCCGCTGGACGTGGCCAGGTGCAGCACCCCGAGGAGCGTGCCGAGCAGCCCCACCGTCATGGACGTAATGGCGCCGGTGCGCGCATTGCCGGTGTGGATACGGCCGGCGGCGCGGGCCAACGCCAGCCAGCCGATGGCCACGCCGACCGCCCCCACCCCAAGGGCCAGGTTGGCCCCGGTCCGCCCGTCGCCGATGACCCCGCCCTCGGCAGCCGCCATCCAAACGTCTGATGCGTTCATGCCTCTCACCTTCTTCTCGCAGGCCTTCCAAGATTTCGCTCTGCCTTCAGCATGTCTGCCGACCGCACGGCCGGGCGTCCCGCAGACGCAGGCACTTTGCGCTGCCGCCGCTGCCGCAGACACCTGCTGCGGGTGCGGCAGAAGCCGCACGGATACTGCGGCCGCAGTAGACAGCCGCTCGTCCACGAGCGGGACGTGCCCGCACCGGCACCCCGGTTAAGGTGCACGCATGGAGAAAGGACGGTTCGGCGTCCCGGCCGTTGTCGGAGACTGGGCGATCGCACTCAGTGTGGCGGCACTGCTGCTGGGCACCGGGCTGTCCGGCGACCACCCCGGCACGGACCCCAATGTGCTCGGCTACGCGCTACTGACGGCCGGTGGCCTCGCACTGGCCGCGCGTCGCCGCACTCCGCTGACCGTCCTGGCCGTCACCGGACTGTGTGCGGTGGGGTATCAGGCGGCGGGTTTCGATGTGCTCGCCGTCTCGTACCTGGTCGCGGTGTACGGCGCGGTTCGGGCCGGGCACCGCGCCGTCACGGTGGCGGCGTCCGTGAGCATGCTGATCGTTCTTCCCCTCACTGCCCTGTTCTTCCACGACGGGCCCGCGGGCGAGGCGTTGACGCAGGCCCGACACGTCCTCGAGATTGCCTGGCTGATCGCCGCGTTCGCCGCGGGTGAGGCGCTGCGGCAGGCCGAGCAACGGGCGGACGAAGCCGAGCGCACACGGGAGGAGACCGCGCGGCGCCGTGCGGATGAGGAGCGGCTGCACATCGCGCGCGAGCTGCATGATTCGCTCACCCACCAGATCTCGATCATCAAGGTGCAGTCGGAAGTCGCCGTCCACGTGGCCCGCAGGCGGGGTGAACAGGTACCCGAGGCCCTGCTCGCGATCCAGGAGGCCGGACGTGAGGCGACCCGGGAGCTGCGCGCGACCCTAGAGGCGCTGCGCGATGACGACATCACCCCGCCCCGAGGCCTCGACCACATTCCGGAGCTGGTGGAACAGGCGAGCAGGGCAGGCCTCGAGGCGACGCTGACGATCGAGGGACAGCGGACCGACGTGCCGGCGGCGGTGGGCCGGACTGCTTACCGGATCGTTCAGGAATCACTGACCAACATCGCCCGTCACGCCTCCGCGGCGACCGCGTCGGTCCGCATCGTCTACCGGGCCGACTCACTGGCCATCCAGGTCGATGACGACGGCAAGGCCACGCCGGCCACAGTGCCGAAGCCCGGCCTGGGGCTGCTCGGCATGCGCGAACGCGTCACCGCCCTCGGTGGCCGGCTGCGCGCGCAGCCAGCCACCCCGGGCGGGGTCACCGGCCCGGCCCAACGCCCCCGGGGACCCGCGGGCAGATCCGGGTCCGGCACGGCCACCACCAGCCCCACAAT